>CALLYN010000815.1 GCA_937858455.1 uncultured Kouleothrix sp. | reverse complement strand
TTCTTCATCCACAATATCGCCGATCTGCCCGGCCAGTCGCTGCTCAGCCCGGAGACGGGCCTGCCGACGCTGGTGTACCTTGTGCTCTGGCTGGCCTGGTGGCGATTTCCTGGCCAGCGCCTCACGCTCTGGATGCTGCTCGGGTGGGGGCTGGTAAGTCTGATTGGGGGTGGCCTGAGCGTTCTACCATTCCCTTTCCTGCCATTCTACCCGGAGCAATCTCTACGACACTATGTCTTTCATGTGGTGTATGGTGCCGCGCAACTCCCGCTGATCGTCGTGACAGCCGCCTTGCTCCGCGCTGCCGCAGGCTCAATCTCGTCGTTTGAGGAAGCCGAATAGCGCAAGTGCGTAGCTCCTAAAGAAAATCGGGGCGGCCGCCCCCGAACCCTCCACCGCGTAGCTCGTGTAATATACACGCGGCTGGGCGAGCAGACAGGCGACATCGGGAGGGAGGGGTGAGCCGGCCGGCTGCGGCCGGAGAGCGGCGCGGAGCCAGTTGAACAGGGCGCGAAAATCGAGTAGCATTAGGAGTGTCTCGATACGGGGTGGGTGGTGGCTGACACGACTATCGTACCGCGTATGGGAGACGAAGGCGACGGCGATAATCGTATGTTGAGCGCCTTCCTCAATACTACTATGGACACACACGAAAGCACACCTATGAGCGCCACGACTGTGCGGCTGGTGCTGGCCGACGACCACGCGATCGTGCGGGCCGGCATCGCAAATGCGCTGCGCGAGCTGCCGAATATCGAGATTGTCGGCGAGGTTGGCGACGGCCAGGCGCTGTTCGAGCTGCTGCGCCGCACCCACCCCGACGTGCTCGTCACCGACGTGACAATGCCACACTTCGAGCCGATCGGCACGATCCGCCAGATCCACGGCGACTACCCGTCGCTCAAGATCCTGGTGGTCAGCGCGTACGACGACGATGTGTATGTGCAGGGCTTGCTGGGCGCAGGGGTCAACGGCTACCACCTGAAAGATCAGCCGCTGAGCGACCTGCGGCTGGCGGTGCAGCGCGTCCTGGCCGGCGAGCGCTGGGTCTGCAGCCCGCTGGTCGAGAAGCTTGTGCGCTACCGCGAGGCCGCCACCACGCTGGCGCTGACCGCGCGCCAGCGCGATATTCTGCGCTGCCTGAAGGATGGCCTCGACAACCACGCGATTGCGCGGCGCACCGGCCTGAGCGTGAAAACTGTCGAGAACCATCTGACGCGGCTGTACCGCCAGATCAATGTGCAGAGCCGCCTCGAGGCCGTAAACTACCTCATGCAGCACCCCGACGTGCTGGGCTACGCCGAGCTGCCGGTTGGCGTCTCGACTGGCAGGGTCGAGGCGGCCAGGCCGCAGCACCTGGCGATCCTGATCGTCGACGACAACCTGCGCTACCGCACGCAGATGCGCCGTATGGTGGCGAAGACCTGCCCGCAGGCCGCGATCTACGAGGCCGAGAACACCAGCACCGCGCTGCGGCTGGTGGCCGACACGCGCCCGCGCCTGGCGTTTATCGACGTGGTGCTGGGCGACGAGCACGGCATCGACACTGCCCGCCAGATCAAGGCGCTCGCGCCGAACACCCGCGTGATCCTGATCAGTGCCTACCCCGACCGCGAGTTTCACCGGCTGGGGCTGGCGGCCGGCGCGGTGGCGTTCCTCGATAAGAAAGATATCGACGCCGCCGCGCTGCGCGAGGTGCTCGACGACCTGGTGAGCTGATGGCGGCGCGAGTGGCCTGCCGCCCAGCCTAGCAAGGGAACCCGCATGCCCGACCTGCCCACGCTGATCCTGGCCGATGGCCGCGTCGACTGGGAGGCGCTGTTTCAGATCTACGAGTTCGAGCAGTACCGCAGCTACGCCGACGACCTGACGCACAGCGAGGTCGATTTCATCGAGACGGCGCTAGGCCTCTCCGCCGACGCCGCCATCCTCGACGTGGCCTGCGGCGGCGGGCGCCACGCGCTCGAGCTGGCCCGGCGCGGCTACTCG
>CALLYN010000814.1 GCA_937858455.1 uncultured Kouleothrix sp. | reverse complement strand
GGCAAAGCCGGTGTCGGTGGGCAGGTACCGGCCCAGCCGGTCGGCCAGGGCGGCGGAGTCGTCGGGGTCGGCGCTCACCACGACCAGAAACTCGCCCGGCTCGACGGCCAGACCCGACCGCTCGTCGACCAGGCGCGGCCGCGGCGAGAGGTCGCGCGCGCCGTCGGTCCAGGGCAGTTCGGCATTCAATAGCGCCACCGTTTTGCGTGCGGACACCAGCCCGCGCACCCATTTCTGCGCCACCTCGAACATGGTCTGCAGCGGCCACACCATGAAGATCGCGTAGCCGACGAAGCTGATCAGCTCGCCCAGGGTGAGCCGTCCGGCCAGCATCTCGTGCGAGCCGAGCCAGACCAGGATCACCAGCAGCAGCCCCGACAGCAGCACCGACAGGGTCTCGACGACGGCCTGCCAGGTGCCGGCCGTCACACCCAGCCGGCGGACGCGCTGCGACTGTGCCGCGTAGTTGTCGCCGAAGGTCTTCTCGCCGCCGATACCGCGCAGAATGCGCAACCCGGCCACGATGTCGGCTGCCATCGACGTCAGCTCGCCGTTCTGGGTGCGCTCGGCGGTCTGCGCACGGTTCAGCGGACGCAGCACCGGCGTCGCCGCCGCCACCATCAGCGGGGCAACCAGCAGCACCACCAGGCCCAACGGCCCGGACGTCGACAGCATCAGCCCGGCCACCAGCACGAACGCGCCGAAGGCACCGATCGCCCGGGCCACCACCTCGAAGGTGGCGCCGAAGATGTCGGAGTCGGACGACGAGATGCTCAGCACCTCGCCGGTGGGCAGCCGCCGGTTGAGCACGTGGCCGAGCTGCACCGACTTGCGGGTGACCAGTTTCTGGGTGCCGTACAGCGAGATCAGCCAGCCCCGCACGGCGTAGGTGTGCATCACGATGCCGCTGGCCGCGCCGACCAGAATCACCAGCGCCAGCAGCGAAGCCCACAGCGTGGTGGCCGCCCAGTCCCCGACCAGAATGCCCGCGTCGATCGTGCGGCCCAGCAGGTACGGGCTGAGCGCGCTGGGCAGAAACCAGGCCAGGCCGGCCACCGACAGGGCCATGAGCACGTCGAACTGCACGAGCAGCGTCCACAGCAAGAACCGTGCTGGGCTGCGCGTGTCAGGCCTGGCGGTCTCGGCGCGCGTGTAGGCGTCGATCCGCGGAGGGAAATCGTGCATAGCCTTCCAACGTTACGCGCGCGGACGGTTCTTGTCGACCGGCTGCGGCGGCGCACCGGCGGGTCAGTGCCCGTCCGGCGGCTGCGCGGGGCATCATGGACGAACAGCGCAAGCAAGGAGGACTGCGATGATCCAGGTGGTTCCGATTCTTCGGGTCACCGACGTGGACGCGTCGCTGGCCTGGTGGCATCAACTCGGGTTCGTGCACGACTTCACCCACCGCTACGGCGGCAACACCACGCACCGGTTCATGGGCATTCGCCGCGACGGGGCCGACGTGTTTCTCAGCGAGAACGTCGCCGACGCCACCACCCCGGCCCTGGTCTTCGTGTGGGTGCCCGACGTCGACGTGATCGCCCGGCGGTTCGGCGTCGAGGTCGAACAGCACCCCTGGGCTCGCGACTTCGAGGTGGTCGACCCCGACGGCAACCGGGTGCGGGTGGGCACCAAAGAGGTCGGCCAGTCGGCCTGAGACGAGTCCGCGCCACCCTTTCGCTCGCCTAACTATTTGCCGCTCCCTGAACTGCGCGAGCGGCAAATAGTTAGGCGAGCGATAAGGGGGTTGGACGCCCCCGATGAGAGGTTAGACAGGCTCTTGGCGGACCCGGGACGAACGATCAGCGCAGGAACAACGCCCTCAGCCGCAGCGCGCAGAAGATGACGCCGGCCACCGACATCACGCCGAAGTAGGCCAGGTGCACGGCCGTCATGGGCCCGAACGCGCCGATCGAGAGCTGCCGCATCAACTCGACCCCGTGCCACAGCGGCAGTGCCTCGATGAACCACTGGACGACCTGCGGGTAAACGTCGATTGGAAACAGCGTCGAGCTGAACATGAACATCGGCAGCAGCACGATGTTGATCAACTCCATCTGCTGAAACGTGCTGAACCAGCTGGTCACGGCCATGCCGACGGCCGCGAAACCCAGCGCGATCAGCAGCGCCACCGGCACCATGGCCAACGCCCACCACGACGTGGCGATACCCAATCCCGCCATCACGACCAGAAAGCCGCAGGCGTACAGCAGCCCGCGAAACAGCGCCATGCCGATCTCACCGGCGGCCACGTCGAGCGGGCCGAGCGATGTCGACAGCATCGCCTCGTAGATGCGGGCAAACTTCATCTTGAAGAACACGTTCCAGGTGCTGTCGTAGATGGCGCCGTTCATGGCCGAAGTGGCCAGCAGCGCCGGGGCGATGAACGCCAGGTACGACATCGGCGTGCCGTTCGGGCCGCTCACCTGGCCCACCAGGCCGCCCAGGCCGTAACCCATCGCCAGCAGGTAGAACACCGGCTCGAAGAAGCCCGACACCAGAATCGCCCAGTTCTGGTTGCCGATCACCTTGAACCCGCGCTCGAGCACGGCCCGCACGTTGCCCGCGTACAGCCCGGTGAGCGCGGTCATCAGGTCAACCTCCGCGTGAAGACGCGGATCGCCCACCACACCCCACCGACCGTGCAGCCGACCAGCACGGCCAGGTGCAGCAGGGTGAGCCACCACGGGTTGGCCATGCCGTAACAGACCACGCGCGCGAGCTGGGTGCCGTGCCACATCGGCGACACCCAGCCGATCCACTGCAGGTACGGGGGCATCGCCGCGAGCGGAAAGAACGTGCCGGCGAACAGGAACATCGGCATCACCACGAACCGCTGAATGAATGCGAACTGGGCGCCTTCGCCGGTCAGCGTGGCGGCGTAGGCCAGCAGTGGCGCGCCGAAGGCCATCGCGGCCAGCGGCGCGATCAGCACCACCAACCACGACGCGGGCGAGGTGACGGCACCGAACGCCAGCAGCGCCAGCCAGAAGATCGCCGTCTCGGCGACGAACCGCAGCCCGACCGCGGTCACCTCACCCAGCGCGATCTGGGCAGGCGTCAGCGGTGCCGCGGCGGCGGCGTAGTAGTGCTTCTGCCACTTGAACCCGCTCATCACCGGAAACGTGAACTCGCCCGTGGCCTCCATCACGATGGACGACACCAGCAGCCCCGGCCCCACGAACACCAGGTAGCTGACCCCGTCGACACCACCCGCGCCCGAATCGACCAGGCTGCCCAGCCCCAGCCCCATCGACGACAGGTACAGCAGCGGCAGGCCGATCGAGCGAATCAGAATGGTCTGCAGATAGGCCCGCATGTTCATCAGCCGGTACTCGGCGTACAACCACCAGCCCCACCGGCGGGTGGCGCGGGCCTGCAGCGACGGCTGCAGCACCCGCCCCGAGTAGGCGAGGCGGTTCGAATCGGCGCCGAGCGTGATCGGCGAGGCGGCCCGGTCAGTCAATGAGAGACCGCCCGGTCAATCGCAGAAACACGTCTTCGAGGGACGACCGCCGCACCAGCGAGGTGACCGGGTTCAACCCGCGACCCCGGACGTGTTCGAGCGCGGCCTCACCGTCGGCCGAGTACAGCAGCACGCGGTCGGGCAGCACCCGCGCCACGCGGCCGGCCAGCACCCCGCGGTGGCGCGGCGTACGGCCGCTCACCACCGACTGGTGGTTGGTGCCGCTCACAAAGTGCGCGCCCAGGCCGCGCGAGTACACCTGCTCGATGCGCAGCTCGTCGGCGCGGCCGATACTCAGCGACACGCCGGCCCAGGCTTCGTCCACGGCCTTGCGGTACGCGCTGGTGGTGATCGCCACGTAGTTCGCGTCCTTGTAGCGGCCCTCGATCTTCAGCGCCGACACGCCCAGGCGTACGATCTTGGGCACCAGCGGCAGGGCGTACAGGTCGCCGGGCGAAAGCAGGTAGCGCGCGTCGCCCAGCGGGCGCAGGCGGCCGTCGACCAGCAGCTCGTAGGGCAGGCGGCAGGCCTGCGCGCACTGGCCGCGGTTGGCGCTGCGCCCGCCCCAGGCCTCCGACGAAAAGCACTGCCCCGAGTACGAGACGCACAGCGCGCCATGGACAAACATCTCGAGCTCGCAGTCCGTCTGGGCGCGGATGGCGCGAATATCGTCGAGCGACAGCTCGCGCGCCAGCACCACCCGGCTCACGCCAAAGCGCCGCGCCAGCTCCACGCCCTCGGCCGAGGTGATGCTCATCTGGGTGCTGCCGTGGATCTCGAGCTCTGGCGCGATCTGGCGCGCCAGCCGCGCTATGCCCACGTCCTGCACGATGATCGAGTCGGCCCCAGCTGCGGCGATCTCGGCCAGCGCGTGGGCCGCCTCGTGCAGCTCGCGCTCGAACACCAGCGTGTTGAAGGTGACATAGCCCTTCACGCCGCGCTGGTGCAGCGTGCGCATCACCTCGGGCAGCTCGCCGGGTTCGAACCCGACCTTGGCGCGCGCGGTGAAGTGCTTCAGGCCAAAGTACACCGCGTCGGCGCCTGCCTCGATCGCGGCGTGGAGCTGCGGCCAGTAGCCGGCCGGGCTCATTACTTCTGGCTTGGCTGGGGCTGTCGCTTCTGGCATCGTGGCTCCCGCTCTGCTCGCGCCCGATCGCGCGGCCCATAGGATACCACAAATACCGCTTGCCAGGGGAACAAAAGGCAGTGTGGCGATTTCGGCAAAGCTGAAACCGCCACACTGCCTTGTGCTCACCACGCTTCCGAGCGCGGGAGCGGGGGGTATTGTTGGCGTCGTGGTGCAGTGGCTTTGCGACCGCACCACGACGCCAAAACGGAATACTAGCGGCTGGCCACCGGCACAAACACGCGCCCGTCCGAGACGATCGTGGCGCTGTTGGTCGGGTTCTCGGCGTCGGCGTAGCCGAATGTGCCGCTGCCGCTCACCTGGCGCTTGTATGTCGCGCCGGCGGCGAGCAGGCCACTGTCCCAGCTGTTCGCGCCGCCGCCGTCCAGCTGCACGTCGCGCGCGCTCTGGGCCGATGCGCCGCTGCCGGTGATCGTGTGACCCTGCGTGTCGGTGTTGACCCACACGATCACCGTGCCGGGCCGCACCTTCACCACCGGCGGCTCGAAGCCGTTCGGGCCGACCGTGACGGTGACGGTAGCGCTGCCGGCGATCTTGGGCGTCAGCGCGATGTTATACTCCACCGGCGTGTTGCTCACTACGATATCGCGGCTGCGGTACGGCTGGTAGCCGGCCTTGCTGGCTTCGAGCCGGTAGGTGCCGGGCGGCGTGTAGAAGCTGAAGAAGCCGTTGGCCGCGGTTGTCTGCGGGTTGGTTTGCCCGAAGTCGCTCGCCGGCCATAGCCCGAACGATGTCGCGCCGCTCGCGCTGGTCTGCGCCTGGCTACACGTCACTGTGGCGCCGGCCAGCTTGCCGGCCGTGGGGCCGAGCCGCGCGTCGTATACCACGCCTTCCGGATCGATCAGCACCTGGCCGTCGGAGCAGCGCCGCACCAGGTTGCACGTGACGCAGATGCGCAAGCTGCTGCTGCCCAGCTCGGCGCGGTCGCCGGTGGTGAAGGTCGTTTGGAACACGTGGTTGTTATCCGGGTCGGCCAGGCTCACCGTGCCGGCGGTCGGAACGTCGAGCGTTACGGTGGCGCTCGGGTCGGTGCAGCACAGCTTCACCGTCACGGTGTAGGTGGTGTGCGCGCGCAGAAACACATTCCAGCCGTCCTGGTCGGTGCGGCCGCTCTTGTCGCGCGGGATGAACGCGCGCCCGCCGTCGTCGGTGAACCGCAAGCTCAGCGGGCTCCAGCCCAGCGTGCTGTCGACCATGACCGTTGCGGTTGGCGAGGGCTGGCTGGCGACGCCGCCGAGCCGCGCTACGGCGTAGATGTCGTGCGCGCCGTTCGCCAGTGTGGCTGGCTGCGACCAGACCCCGGCGTTGCTGGCGGTTTGCGAGCCGAGCAGCGCGCCGTCGACGTAGACGTCCACCGCCGCGCCGGGCTGGGCGCGCCCGCTGATGCTGATCGTGGTCTCGCAGGTGGTGCCTGGCGTTGGGTAGACGATCACCGGCGGCAGCAGCGGCACTGTGACACTCGCCACGGCGGTGTTGTTGGCCGTGTTGCTGTCGCTGGCGCTCTGGATCGTCACCGTATTGCTGAGGATCGTGCCGGGCGGCGTGGTTATTGGCGCGCTGGTCTGCAGCACAATCACGCCGGCCTGGCCGGGGCCAAGGTCGCCGAGCGCGAAGCTGGTGATCGCGCCCGCGTCGCTGTGCGGCAGATTCGGCACCGCCAGCACCTCGCCGCGCGTCTGCGGGCCGCTGAGGGTATCGGTCAGGGCCACGCCGCCGGCCGCGCCAGCGCCGTGGTTCTGGTAGCCGATGCGCCAGCTGATCCGCCAGATCGGCGTGTCGCCGTTTGGCCCATCGCTGCGAAACTCGGGGAAGATACTGCCGCTCTTCTCGACGGCGGGGTCGGCCGGGGCGCTCTCGCCGCGCGATACTAGCAGGTAGTCTTCGGTTTCGCCGAGGCGGAACGGCTGATCGTAGCCGCGCCCGTCGCCGTAGCTGCAGGCCAGGCCCGTGCAGCCCGCCGGCAGCACCTTGTTCGCGGGCCGGTCGCTGAGCGTGACGCGCAGCCACGCCGGTTTGCCGGCCAGCTGCTGCGGCCAGGCCACCGGCCCGCTGGTGCTGGCCAGCAGATCTTGCGTGCCGGCGATCTTGGTGGTGTCGATCGGCATGTCGATCACGATGTGCTCGCGCGCAAGCGCCGGGCCGTTGCCGCTGGCGGCGGGGCACTCGAACGAGTCGGCCCAGTCGCCGTCGCGGTTGCTGTCGAGCCACACATTCAGGTAGGCTATGCCGCTGGTCGCCGTGAGCCAGCCGCTCGCCTGCGGGTCGACGCTGACCTTGATCGGCAGCTGCGCAGTGGCGCAGTTGCTGAACTGCACCTTGTCGCGCGCCAGCCCGTCGTCGCCCTTGTCGAGGTCGGCCGCGCCACTCGCGGGCTCGAGGTTGTGGGCGCCGTCGCTGTCGAAGCCGACATCGGCCTCGTCCTCGGCGGTCACGGCGGTGCCAAGCCGCAGCGGGCCGGCGATCAGGTGCTCGGGGCCGTGCGGCGCTGCGCTGTTGAAGACCGTCGGGAACTGGCCGGGCACGCCGGGGTAGGCCATGATCGGCATGGTGTTGAAGTGGTTGCTGCTATCGGGGGCGTCGCCGAGGTCGTGGCACGCAAGCCGCAGCATGGTCGCGTTGCTCTGGCCCTGCTCGTTGCTGGTGTACCAGCGCGCGGTGTTCACTAGCTGATCTTCGCAGCGCACGTCGCCTGTGAGCCGTACGCGCAGCTTGACGTGCACCGGAGCGCCAGGCGCCACCGTGCCGTCCCAGGTCGCGGTGCCGCCGTCGCCGACGATATGCGCCTCGCCGCGCTCGGCGGCCGCGTCGATGCCCTGCAAGCCCAGCGGCAGCACGTCGCTGATATGCACCGTATGCGACACATTCGTCGTGGCCAGCGTCAGCATGTACGTCGCTTCCTGGCCGGGCAGGATGCCGCGGTCGATCACCAGCGCGGGCTGGCCGTTATTCTCGGCCACAATCCGCTTCTCGAGCGTGATCTGGCCGGTGGGCGGCGGCTGGCAGCTCACCGGCACCTGGATGTCGGCGCTCTGGATGGGCGCGCGGTTGAGCTGCTGGGCGCGCGCGACATTGTGGATCACGCGGTTGGGCTGGCCGTCGGGGCACTGCGTCAGCTTCACCTGGAAGCTCACGCGCAGCTTGGCCTGGGGCGCCAGCGCGCCCTTCCAGCCGATCGTGCCGCGCGGCCCGGCGCCGGCGTCGAAGTAGGCCACCAGCGGGCTGGCGCCCGGCGCGATCTCGCTGACGCTTGGCCCGCTCACGAGCTGCACGTTGGGCGAGAGCGTGTCGGACATCACCGCTAGCGCGGCGGGGCTGCCGGCCGCGCCGGTGTTGGCGATGTCGATCGTGTAGCCGAGCACCGCGTTCAGGCCGGGCGTGCCGCTGGCGCTGGTGGCCTTGCTGATCGTGATCGGGCCGGGCTCGCCCTGGCCGGGCGCGGGCGGCGTAAACAGGTAGTCTTCGGTCTCGCCCTCGGCGTAGCTGTTTGGCGCGGCTGGGCCGCGCCCGTCGGCGATGCCGCCGTCGGCGGTGGGGGCCGGCTGCTCGCTCAGGCTGAAGCGCACCCAGGCGGGCGCGCTTGGCGCGGCGTTCAGCACCAGCATTGTCGGGATGGTGAAATCCTGCGAGGGCGCCGCGAACGTGCTGGTATCGATCACGAAGTTGCGCACGATCCACTCGGAGGTCACGCTCTGGCCGCCCGGGCAGGCGCGCTGGTCGGCCCAATCGCCGTCGCGGTTGCCGTCGAACCAGACGTTCAGAAACATGCGGCCGGTCGGCGGCTGGGCGTTGAGGTTCTTCGATACACGCACGCTGAGCGTGCTCTCGCGGCAGTCGCCGATCAGCGCGCTGCTCTGGTTCAGCCAGCCGTCATCGCCGCCGTCGTTGTTGGCGTTATCGGCGCCGCCGGCCAGAATATTATTTTTGCCGTCGGCGTCGGCGCCGGTGTCGGCCTCGTCCTCGCCGGTGACACTGGCGCCGAGCCAGGTGCGGCCGGTGTTGGCGTGGCGCGGGCCGGAGGGCGCGGGCGTACCCGAATTCCAGACGGTCGGGAAGCGGCCGGGAACGCCGGGGTAGGCAGTGTTGGCAATCCCGGCGTGGTTGTTGTCGCTGTCGGGGGCGTCGCCCAGGTCGGCAGGCGCCGCCGCGGCGCTGGCGCGCACACCTCCGCCGAACCCGACACCGGTACCTGAGATCCCGTCCCCCGCGGAACGTCTCACGGGCGCTCCGCTGCCTCCGGAACTTGTGCGTACTCCCGCAGACCACCTTCAAGATCTCAAAAGTGGTGACAAATCCCGACAAATTTCTGCGAGCTACTGGCTTCGGAATCTCCGTTCTTCAGACAAAGAAGCCATCCCCTTGCTGAAGACTGTTCTCGCAGAATCAAAGAATCCACTTGTCCTCAAGTGTGTTGTTAAGGCACTCGGTCAGATAGGCCCAGCGGCAGTCGATACGACACCCGAACTGATTGCTTGTTGGGACATAGAACCGACCCCACCAGCGCATTTCTTAAGAGACAATCCGCAATACACGCCGAAGAGCGATGATGCCGGTTGGGATGAACTCTTGCAGAATGACTTCGGTGTTGCACTCCCACTACTGGTCGAGAAAACCATCGTTTCATTTGGCCCCGCAGCCTTGCCGAGACTTGCCAAGTCCTCGGGCGGAGACTCGGATATCGTTCGGCTTTGGTGTTTGCAGGCGATCGGCAAGTTGAAGAAAGAAACAACACCCGTCGAGAGCCCAAAGCCACCGACGGATCATCCGACGGGCACGCCGCTTCCAGCATCGCTGCTCGCAAAACTGAAAGAGGCGGATCCGAAGCAGCAGCATTCTTCCGACATTCGAAAAACGTGTGAGCTCATCGGGGAGATTGCGCGACATGGTTCTGAAGCAGCCGAAGCCGTCGATCCGTTACTGCGATTAATGAACGCGGCCGAC
Source organism: uncultured Kouleothrix sp. (assembly GCA_937858455.1). Lineage (GTDB taxonomy): Bacteria > Chloroflexota > Chloroflexia > Chloroflexales > Roseiflexaceae > Kouleothrix. The sequence goes on along the minus strand of CALLYN010000814.1, from coordinate 1,007 downwards.
AGCGCAGACATTTTTCGTGCAGCGATCTCTGCGCTTGGCAAAATTGGCCCAATGGCGAATAAGGCACTTCCTGTCTTGGACAAACTCGTCAAGAAAGGGAGTTTTGTTGCTGAAACGGCACTGTCTTCAATTGAAATAATCGACCCGGCATATGGGAAAATCGTTCGTGCACGTTACGAAAACGAACTGCGGCTTCCAGTTTTGCCGCCACCGGATGATAGATAAGTATCTTGATCCGCCAACCAATTAGTGAAACTCCAGCGCCACCGGGAGTTCAAGAAAAGCGGGTTCGCACAACCTGAATCTTGGCGAAGCGGTTCGCGACACTATTTCCGAACCGTGAATAATGTTTTCGTGCGAAGCGCTTTTGCCTAGATTCGTTTGCGTTCGGCGACTGGAGGAAGTTCCAAATGCGTCAGTCGGTCATCCGCATCGGCAACCAGACGAACTGCCATGTGCCAGCTCGGTTGCCGTACGAATTCGCTCTCAGCCACGGGTTCGACGCGTTCGAGTGGTTCAGCGACAAAGGCCGGTCGGGTTGGTGCGAAGACGACACCCCTTCTACCGAAAGGGCCGAACTGCTTCGAGCCTCGAAGACAAGTGGAATCCGGTTCAGCGTCCACGCCCCGTACGCGGCTGACCCGACCAGTCCTTCCGGTGCTGAGGCCATCCGCAAGAGCATCCGCTTCGGTGGTGACGTGGGCGCTGGTGTAGTGAACCTCCACCTCTTCCCCGAGCACGGAGCCAAGCCGTTTGTCGAGTCACTCGGGCCACTCCTTGAGGCCGCGGACCGCGCCATCCAGCGTGTGGGTCAGGATCAGGCTGCCGAGATAGGGCAGCTCGACCGCATACTCGGTGCGCTCGGCTGCCATGTTCGGCATGCCGAACAGGATCAGGGGTGCCGGGGCCTGGGTCTCGAAATGGCCCTCCATGGCCGCGATCTTGGCCGGCTGGTGCTCGAGCGTGTTGATGCCGTGGAAGTCACCGACGACCATCTGCACCGGGGC
>CALLYN010000813.1 GCA_937858455.1 uncultured Kouleothrix sp. | reverse complement strand
CGCGAGCCACGCGCCCGTGCGGCTGCCGGCGGCGCTTGTGGGCGCGAAGCTGGTGGGGCTGGCCGGCACGGCAGACCTGTGGGCCGACGGCGAGGGTATGATCACGCTTCCCGCAGACGGGCCGGCGTTCGGCATGTGGCAGCTCAACGGCATGTAAGCTCGCAATGTAAGAGCTTTCATTTCCCCTCTTGACAACTTTTAACCCCTGGTGTATGATGTAAGAGCTTTCATTACAGCTCAATCACATAGCCTTGTGCAACGAGTAGTGTCGTCCTATGGCAGCTGCGACAATTTACGACGTATCAAAGCGTGCTGGTGTCAGCATCGCGACGGTCTCGCGGGTGCTGAATTCTCCGGATCTGGTAGGCCCGGAGACGCGTGCGCGTGTGCTCAATGCGATCGACGAGCTTAACTTCGTGCCCAAGTTCGAGGCGCAGACGCGTGCGCGCAGGGATATTGGGCGCATCGGCGTGCTCACGCCGTTCTTCACGTCGGACTCATTCGTCGATCGCTTACGCGGCGTTGTAGCCGCGCTGGCGGGGCAACCCTACGAACCGGTGATCTACGATGTTGCTTCGGCGGCGCAGCGCGACGGCCACCTGGCCAACCTGCCGCTTACTCGCCGCGTCGACGGCGTCATCGTGATCGGGCTGCCATTCGACGACATCACGGCGCGGCGCCTGCAGAAGTTTCGCCTGCCGACGGTACAGATCGTCTCGGCGAGCCAAAAGTTCAACCAATCGATCAGCAGCGTTGTTCACGACGACACTGCCGGTGGGCGCATAGCCGCAGAATACCTGCTTGAGCGCGGCTACCGCCGTTTCGGTTTCGTCGGCGACACAAACATTCCCGAATTTGTCGGCGTATCCGAAGATCAGAAGCTTGGCACATTTCGGCGCACTCTGGCGCTCGCCGGCTTCAATTTGCCCGATGCATACGTTCGGCTGGCGCCGTTCGGCATGGAGAACGCCAGGCAGGAAGGGCAGATACTGCTCGATCTGCCCGAGCCGCCAGACGTGATCTTCGCCGGCAGCGACACTCAGGCGATCGGGGTTATCAGCGCCGCTCGCGAGCGCGGGCTGGCGGTACCGGGCGACCTAGCTGTGATGGGCTTCGACGATATCGAGATCTCCGACTTCATTGGACTGACCACAATCCGCCAGCAGCTCAAAGAATCCGGCCGTCTGGCGGCTGAGCTGCTACTAGCCCACATCACCGAAGAAGAAGCACCTGCGCGGCAGATCGAGCTCCAGTTTACGCTGATGCGGCGCATGACTGCTTAGAAATTGCCTGGAAAGGGACGCGCGAGGGGCATAGCCCCGACTCCTCCTTTGCAGGCAGTCTCTTAGTGTACCCAAAATCCGGGCATGCGAGCGGAGATTCTATGTCTGATGCGACGATCTACGATGTCGCGAAGTCGGCAAACGTCAGCATTACCACAGTCTCGCGAGTTCTGAATTCGCCCAACCAAGTGAATCAAACCACGCGCTCGCGCGTGCTCGCCGCCATCGATCGGCTCCATTTCGTACCAAAGGCCGAGGCAGCTGCGCGCGCGCGCAAGGGCACCGGCAGGATCGGCGTATTGGCGCCGTTTATCACCTACCCGTCGTTTGTGCAGCGCCTGCGTGGCGTCACGGCAGTGGCCGATGCTGACTACGAGCTGGTTATCTACAATGTCGACTCGGCATCGCGGCGCGATAACTACCTTGCTACGCTGTCGGTCACGCGCCGGCTCGACGGCCTGATCGTGATGGCGCTGCCATTTGACGATGAGGCCGGCGAGCGCCTGCGGGCGCACCACCTTGAGACGGTGCTGATCGAATGCGTGCACCCGTTCTTTAGCAGCGTCGAGATCGACAACATCGCCGGCGGCGCGCTGGTAGCGCGCTACCTGCTCGCGCGAGGTCACCGGCGCTTTGGCTTCGTCGGCGATGCCAATGTGCCCAACTACGCGATCCACACCAGCGAGCAGCGGCTGTACGGCTTCCAGCAGGAGCTGGCCAAGGCCGGGCTGCCGCTTGGCCCCGAGTATATTCGGCTGGATGACCATGGCCTTGATCGGGCGCGCCAGCAGGCTCACAGGCTGCTCGACTTACCGGAGCCGCCCACGGCGATCTTCGCGCCGAGCGATACGCAAGCCATGGGCGTGCTGAAAGCCGCGCGCGAGCGTGGTGTCGCCGTGCCCGACGAGCTGGCGGTGATTGGCTTCGACGACGTCGAGGTAGCCGAGTACATCGGCCTCACCACCGTGCGCCAGCCGCTCGAAGAATCCGGCCGCGTGGCGGTCGAGCTGCTGCTGGCGCGGCTAGCCGATTCGGCGCGGCAGACACAGCGCGTGATGCTGCCGCTCGAGATCGTGCAGCGCGAGACGACCTGAACATCAACGATAGCCCGGCTGCTGCTATTAGCGGCGCGGTGGTTCGCAATATCGCTTCCACTTTTTCTGCCGGCTCGGGTGGCTTTGGATACGGAAAGGAGGTGAGGCCGATTATTAGCGCTGATCCTGGGTGTGCTCTGACGTGGATGTATCAAACATTGTTAGGAGGACAGCTTTAATGCACAAGAAGAGTCTCTCGCTCATCCTGCTGGCGATGCTCGCCAGCATGATCCTTGCCGCCTGCGGCGGTGGCACCGCCGCTGCGCCGACACAGGCACCCGCTGCGCCGGCCGCCCCCGAGGCGACCAAAGCCCCCGAGCCGACTGCCGCGCCG
>CALLYN010000812.1 GCA_937858455.1 uncultured Kouleothrix sp. | reverse complement strand
CGCGGCGTGGGAGCTGCGCGCGCCGCTGCGCGCGGCGGGCTGCACGGCGTATCGCTGGCTGTTCGGCGAGGGCGATGGCCTGCCCGGCCTCACCGCCGACGTGTATGGCGAGTACGTGGTGGTGCAGGCCTATATGGGCGGCGCTGGCGAGCTGCTGGGCTGGCTGGCCGAGGCGCTGCGCGAGGTCAACCCGGCTTTGCGCGGCGTCGTGCTCAGGCAGCAGCGCGCCGACGACCAGGATGAAGACCAAGTGACCGGAAGCCAGGGCGGCGAGCCGGATCAAGCTCGCTCGGCCCCTTCGCCTGCCGGCGCTCTGCTTTCCTTATCCGGCAGCCTACCGCCGCAGCAGCTGGTGGTGCGCGAGCATGGCGTGCAGCTCTACGCCGACCTGCGCGGCGGCCAGAAGACCGGGCTGTTTCTTGATCACCGCGAGAACCGCCGCTATGTCGAGGCGGTATCCGCCGGCCGCAGCGTGCTGAACTGCTTCGCCTATACCGGCGCGTTCTCGCTGTACGCGCTGCGCGGCGGCGCCAGCGCGGTGGTGAGCGCCGATATCGGCAAAGGGCTGGCGGCGGCCACGGCGGCCAACCTGGCGCTGAATGGCTTCGACGCCGCGCGGCACAGCTTTGTCACCGACGACTGCTTTGCCATGCTCGAGCGCTTCGCCGCCGCGGGCCGGCGCTTCGACCTGGTGGTGCTCGACCCGCCCAGCTTTGCCAAGAGCAAGGCCAGCCGCTACGCCGCCGTGCGCGCTTACGCCCGGCTCAACACACTGGCGCTGCGCTGCGTCGCCCCTGGCGGGCTGCTGGCCAGCGCCAGCTGCACCAGCCAGGTCGGCCCCGAAGAGTTCAAAGGCATGCTGACAGCCGCCGCCGCAGGCGCCGAGCGCACACTGCAGATCGTGCACGAGGCCGGCCAGCCGCTGGATCACCCGGTGCCGGCGGGCTTCCCCGAGGGCCGCTACCTGAAATTCGTAGTAGGCCGGGCGCTGGAGCGCGCCTGAGGCGGCCGGCCAGGCGCCGCCGACAACGATTTACAAACATTTATCTACTTTATGACACAAAACTATAGACTCTCTTGCTAGCAGTGCTACAATACACAGGCCAGAGAAAACAATAGCATCCGGCGAGCGGATGAACCACGCCACGGAGCGGGTATAAACGGGGAGATCAAGATGACGACGATTCTGGTGGTTGAGGACGAGGCGATGATCCGCGACATGATTGAGCGCATGCTTAAGATCTCAGGCTATCAGGTGCTTACCGCCGGCGATGGCGCGCGGGCGGTGGATCTGGCCCAGGAATCGTTGCCCGATCTGATTCTCATGGATATGGGGTTGCCGGTGCTGAATGGCTGGCAGGCTACACACCGGATCAAGAGCCGCGACGAAACACGCCCGATCCCGGTGATTGCGCTCACTGCCTATGCGCTTACCGAAGATCGCGAGCGCTGCTTCGCTGTCGGCTGCGATGAGTACGAAACCAAGCCGATCGAGTTCCCTCGCCTGCTTACGAAGATCCGCGCGCTGCTGCAAAGCCAACGCACGCGCGTTACCGTCAACCACTAGGGCGCTCGCCCTCGGTGGCTAGCTTGCGCCACGCCCAAACTATTACTCTGTGTATCAATACACACAAGAAACAGCGCGCCAGCGCTGTTTCTTGTCATCAGGCGGAGCATCAAGTATAATCGCCGCCACAGAAATCCCCTCGCACCAACGCGGCAATGGCGCCTGCTGCTGGCATAGCATGGAAAGCAGAGGCGGCGGCATGGGCCACCTGTTCGACAGCTACACCACCGATGGCTTTTTCGACGAGATGTTCGCGGCGCAGGGCCTGCCACACCAGCACTATCAGCGGCTGTATAACCGGCTGAACGAGCTTTCGCGCGCCGATTTCGACGACCGCATCCGGCTGGCCGACATCGCCTTTCTGTACCAGGGCATTACGTTTACGGTGTATAGCGCCCAGGAAGGCATCGAGCGCATCTTCCCGTTCGACCTGGTGCCGCGGATCATTCCCCAGTCCGAGTGGCAGCAGCTCGAGCGCGGCCTGCGCCAGCGCGTGACGGCGCTGAACATGTTTCTGCACGATGTCTACCACGACCAGCGCATCCTGCACGATGGCCTGATCCCCGCCGACCTGGTGCTTGGCGCGCAGGGCTTCTGCGCGCTGATGGCCGGCGTCGAGCCGCCCGGCGGCGTGTACATCCACATCACCGGCACCGACCTGGTGCGCGACGAGCGCGGGCGCTACG
>CALLYN010000811.1 GCA_937858455.1 uncultured Kouleothrix sp. | reverse complement strand
CCACCAGAAGGAGAAGGGCGACACGAGCTACGGCTACAACGTGCTGACCGGCGAGTTCGGCAGCATGCTGGAGCAGGGCGTGGTCGACCCGGTGAAGGTGACGCGCAGCGCCGTGCAGAACGCGGTTTCGATCGCGGGCCTGCTGCTCACCACCGAGGCGCTGATCACGGACATCCCTGAGGATAAGCCGGCCCCGCCGATGCCGGGCGGCGGCGGGATGGACTTCTAGGATCGCTCAGCGAACCTAACTGCCAGGGGCGCCGCTCGCGAGCGGCGCCCCTGGCTTGTTGTTGGAGCGCAACCACACCGGCCGCGCCCAAAGGCGTAGGCTCTCTACGTCCACCGGCGTAGCACCGGATCGTTCGCGCCGACGATGTGCCGTGGCACGCATTGTGCTTTAATAGCGACAGAACAAGTTAATGATTGCGACGGTCATTGACGAGCTGATAAAGGCCTCCAATATCTGCACGTCGCCCTCACTCTTCCCCCGGCTGCCGAAAGGCAGCCGTTTCTGCGTCTGGTATACCGTGTAGGTTACTCACGCGCTGGTGGCTCGGCATCGGGCCAGCTGGCGCTGGCGCGCCGGTAGTCGGCCGGCGTCAGGGCGAACACCAGCAAATCGGCTAGCCCGCCGTCGGCGGCGCGCGCCTGGTTGCGCAGGCAGCCCTCGTAGAGATAGCCCAGCCGCTCGGCGACGCCGCGGCTGCGGGTGTTGCGTGGCTCGCAGCAGATCGCCACGCGCTGCGCGTCAAGCTGTTCGAATGCTACGCGCGTGGCCAACCGCACGGCTTCGCTGGCATAGCCCTGGCCCTGGGCGGAAGGCTCCAGCCAGTAAGCTATATCAAACGCCGGGATCGACCAGTCGGTGGGGCGCAGGCGCATGTCGCCGATCAGCGCGCCGGTTTCGCGCAGGAACAGGCCGCATTGGAACGCCTCGCGCAGCGCCCAGCGCGCCTGGCTGTGCCGAATATGGCTGTGCGCGTCGTCGAGCGCCCACGGGCGCGCAAACCCTGGCAGCCAGGCGCTTAGCGCGGGCAGCGCCGCGTTTACCAGCGCGAGGAGCGCGCCGGCATCGGCCTCGGCGTAGCATCGGGCCGCCACGCGCGGGCCGGAAAATGTATCGGGTATGGCTATGAGGATGGGCCGCGCGCCTGACATCGAGCCTCTATTCTAGCCCCAATATGTTTCAGATAGCCACTAGGTCTTACGCAGTTCGTGCACACTGCCGAAGGCAGAGCGGAGCGCGGAAAACCGCACACAACGCTGCCGCAGGCAAAGCGCCCGATCGAGGGAGCCGAACAAGGCAACTGCGTAAATCCTAAGCCACAAACACGCAAAGATTATGCGGCTGCAGCGCGCATTCGCGACTGTGTGTCTTTGTGGCAAGCGCCTTATGCCCACCGTAAAAGGGATTGATCCTAGCCCCAGATCGGCACGCCGCCGAGGATGCCCCACGATGCGCGATCGAGCGCCGTGCCGCCGGGTAGCCACACGCCCGCGCCGCCGGCCGCGGCCCACGCGCCAAGCGGCGGCTCTTCGCCCTCGGCCAGAGTGTACTGCCAGATGATCTCGGCGACGCTGGCATATGCGGCCGGCTCGGCCTGCGCCGACCAGGGCAGCACCAGCCAGAGCCTTGGGCTTACGCGGGCGTATGCTGCAGCCGCGTCGCCGCCGCTGTACACCGCCACCCGGTCGAGGTAGCTGGCCTGAAATGGCAATGCCGCGCGCCACTGCCGCAGCTGCTCGGGCGCGTTGAGTGGCGTTTCTGCATCATAGTGAATATACACGTCGAATACCGAAAATGGGTTGGCCACGATCGCGGCCGCCAGGAGTGGCGTGTGCGCGGCGCGATCAGCGGCGCGCAGCACCACGTCGACGTGTGCCGCAAGCCGATGGATCAGCTGGCCGCCGTGAGGCGCGGGCGGGCACAGCCAGATCTGAGAGGTGGGGCTGTCGGCGGCCGGCTCCTGGCGCCGCACAAGCGCGTCGTGGCGTGGCTCGGGCATGCCCTCCACCGCGTCGGGTGGCAGGTTGGCGCCGTGCTTGAGCTGCCGGCGCAGCCGCCGCAGGTCGCCGAAGCCGAACGTGCTTGTCGCCAGCACGTAGTAGGGCGGCCGATCCTGGAAGCGCAGCCCATACTCGGCGGATGCCTGGCGCACCGCAGTGCCGGGCAGCACCTGCAGCGTGAAGATATCGTAGGTGCCGAGCGCCTCGCGCCTGATGAAATCGAGCGTCTCGGCGACGCCGGCCGCGTCGTCGGCAGGCAGGCCAAGGATGACGTCGAGGTACACCTCGATGCCGTGCTCGTACAGCCGGCGGGTGCCGGCCGCCCATTTTTGCAGGTCGGTGCGCCGGTGGCTGGCCTTCAGCGCGGCGAGATTCGCCGTCTGCAGGCCGACTTCGACATAGCGCACATTGGCCCGGTCGAGCGCCGCAACCACTTCGTCGGTCAGGTGCTCGCCGCGCAGCTCGGCGTAGAAGGTCATCTGGCGGTCGCGGTTGAGCTCGGCGAGCGCGCGCATCAGCGGCCAGAACAGCGGCACAAGGTTGAGGTTGGCTTCGACGAAATGTACGCGCCGGATACCCTGCTCGCGCCCCCAGGCGATCTCGGCGAGCACGCGCTCCAGGCCAAAGTAGCGGCTGCCGAGCCGCGGGCCCATGTTTCTACCATACAGGCAGAAGCTGCAGGCGTACGGACACCAGCGCGATATCTCGATCATCAGCGTGCCGTCGCGCGGGAGGCCCAGGTAGCCGGCAAGGTATGGCGAGGGTATAGCCGCCAGGTCGCTCAGCGCCGCGCGCTCGGCGGTGAAGTGCGTAGCGCCGTGCCAGCGGTACGCGATGCCGTGAATTGCCGCCAGCGGGCTTTCGGCGGCGCCTACCAGCGGGATGAATGGGCCGCCGTCGTCGCCCCAGTGGCGCAGCAGCTCGGCGAACGTTTGCTCGCCCTCGCCGATCACCGCCACGTCGACTGCGGGGTGCTCGAGCACCCAGCGGTTATCGTTTTGCACCTCGGGCCCGCCGACCACCACGCGTACGCTCGGCAGGCGCCGCTTGACGCGCTCGATGATGCCCAGGCTGCGCTCGCTGTTCCAGGTATACAGCGACACCCCGACGATATCGGGCTCGCGCGCGGCGATTGCGTCCTCTAGCAGCGCGTCGCCGGCGTGGTCGGCCAGGGCGCGCGGCAGCAGCTCGATCTCGAACCGGCTGCCCAGGCCTTGCGCGTAGGCGAACGCCTTGAGGTAGCCCGCCGCCAGCGGCGTATTCAAGCCTGGGTTGTTTGGAACGGGTAGCTGCACCAGCAGTACACGGAGTTTAGGCTTCACGAGAATGCCCCCAGTTTGTGCCGGGGCCATGATAGCACACCGCGCGAGCAGCTATGTAGTGGCGGACAAGCCCTCGGCCAGCTGGGGGGCAACGACGTGGGCCGGCAGCCACGCAATAAACGTTGATCCGACACCTGGCGTGCTGGCGACGCTGATATCGCCGCCCATGAGCCGGCACAGCTTACGGCTGAGCGCCAACCCCAGGCCCGTGCCGCCATGCTGGCGCGACGGCGACATATCGCCCTGCACAAACTCTTGAAACAAGCCCAGCAGCTGCGCTTCGGCTATACCAATGCCGGTATCGACCACCTCGAACGCAAAGCGGGCCTCGCCTGAATGCTCGGCGATGGCCGGCTCGGGCGCGTAGCGCATGACCCGCAGCGAGACAGTGCCGGCGCTCGTGAACTTGGCCGCGTTCGAAAGCAGGTTGAACAGCACCTGGCGCACGCGTAGCGGGTCGGCGTGCATCGCGCCAAGCTGCGGCGGCACCGTCACCTCGAAGCGATTGGACTGCTGCTCGATCATCGGGCGCATCAGCGCGACAATCTCGCCCACCAGCTCGGCCACATCGAACGTCTTGAGGTCGAGCGGTACTTTGCCAGCCTCGATCTTCGAAAACTCAAGGATGCTATTGATCAGGTCGAGCAGGTGGAGGCCGGATGTTTTGATGCGCCCGATATCCTGGGTGATCTCGCCGAGCTGCTGCTCGGCCAGCCCGAGCTCGATCAGCTCGGTGTAGCCCAGAATCGCCGTGAGCGGCGTGCGCAGCTCGTGGCTCATGGCCGAGAGAAAGGTGCTCTTCGCGCGGCTGGCTGCCTCGGCGGCCTCTTTGGCCTGCTGGAGTGCCAGCGTCTGGTGTTCGAGCTGCTGCTTCTGCGCCAGCAGCGCAAGCTCGGCGCGCTTGCGATCGGTGATGTCGCGCCAGACGATCAGCCGGCCGATCGGCTGGCTGTGATCGTCGCAAAGCACCGAGATCTGCAGATCCAGGTAGATCCACCTGCCCTGATACATCAGCGCGACCTCTTCGCGCACTGACGTGGCCGATTGGTAGCGTTTGAACAGGCCGAGCCACTGGCTCAGCACCTGGCCGACCGGCCGCCCAATCACCCCGCCAGGCCACTCGCCGACGATCGTGCGCGCCGCCGGGTTGAGATCGACGATGCAATCGTCCATATCGAGCACGAGCACCCGGTCGGCCATCTGCTCGACGACGCGATGGCGCGCCACCGGGGCCAGGCCGAGCAGCCGGTAGCGAAATACGCTCCAGGCGGCGATCGGGCTGGCCAGCGCAAACGTGATCGGCGTAAGGTCGAGCGAGGCCATGTCGGGGATCGGCACGCTGCCCGAGATCGTCAGCAGCGAGCCGAGCAGTGGGATCGACAGCCCAAATACGATCATCAGCACCTGGCGCTGATACAGCCGCTGCGCGCGCCCGACCTCGATGATCAGCAGCACCAGCGCCGAGACGATCAGCGCGTAGGTATAGGCCAGCGAGCCCCACATCCACGGCCCGTAGCCGTACACCAGCGCCGGGAATGCGCCCGCGCGATCGAGCTGCGGCTGCTGGCGCACCAGGTGGTGCGTCGCGTCGCTCCAGACCATCAGCGTGTTCGCGAGCGGCTCGATCAGCAGCGGCAGGGTTGCGCGGTGCAGCAGCGCATCGCGGCGGGTATACGCCAGCCCGAACGCCATCAGCCCTGCGGCGACGATGTCGGTTCCGCTGAATTGCAGGTTATCCCAGTAGATCTTGGTAGCGAGGCTGGGCGAGGCCAGCTCGGCCATGTAGCCTACTGAGTAGATGCTTGCGCCGGCCAGAAACAGCAGAAATGGCAGCGCCCCCACCACCTGGCGGTGGCGCAGCGCATACAGCATCAGGCTTATTGTCGTGGCAGTGGCCAGAGCCAGCAAAAGTTGAAATATGAGATACAGGCTCATGATAGCTTGAAATAGCCACTATGGCAGCAAATTATGCTCGTATAGCACTGCGCGCAGCACTGGCTCGATTTGCGCTTGGATCGCGGTGTTGGCGTAGCCGACCCACGCGGCGTTGCTCGTGACGTCGAGCGGGGCGGCCAGGCGCGCGCCGCGCTCGTCGGTGACGACCACGCCAGCCGCGCGCGCGACCAGCTCGGTGCACAGATCGTAGGGGTGCGCGCACAGGCCCGGCGCGTGCCCGCGGCTGATCAGCAGCGGGTCGACCAGCGGGCGCAGGTCGGCGATCCAGCGATCGTGGCCCATGATCAGCTCGTAGAGTTGGCCGCCGGTGCTGATGTATTGGTCTTCGAACGCCAGCGCGCGCCCGGCCGGCGCGGGGCCTAGCACGCGCCACACCAGGGCCTCGTCGATCGCGGCCAGCTCGGCGCGCGGCCCAGGGAAGAAGCGCGAGATCCCGCCGTAGCCCTGAGCGATCGTGGTGGCGCGCGAGGGCCGCAGGCTGAGCGGCTGGGTATTGCCGTTCAGCCGGTTCAGGCGCTCGCCGCCGACGCCCGCGCTGCTGGCCCACAGGGTGTCGCACAGGTGCTGCTTCAGCAGCGGGATCTCGGTCATGATCGCCAGCTCGATGTCGGCGAGGGTGGTATCGGGGCCGCGGTTTGGCGCGACGCCGGTAAGGATCCAGGCGCTGCGCTTCTGATACATCAGGCCGCGCGTGCCGTCGATAGGGTCGACGATGATCTGCAGCTCAGCGCGCTCGGGCTCGAAGCTAGTGGGCAGCGTCAGCTGGCCGCTTTCGCCCAGCCCTTCGGCCGTGAGCGTAAACGACCAATCGCGAGCGAGATCGCCGAAGTGCTGGAGCAGCGTAGCCTCCGAGACGCGGTCGATCGCAAAAATCGTATCGCCGGCCTCGTCGGCCACAACCTCGGCAAGCTGCTCGATTGCCGTGCGCTCGCAGGCGGCCACCACTGTATCGCGGATTGCCGCGTGGATGGCGCGCAGGCGCGCGAGCAGCCTGGCCTGATTACGAATCATGGTATCAGAGCACCCCATCAATGCCGTAGCTACGACTACGAGCACCTATCGACGGACATTCGTCGTGAGCGAGCCGGCAGTGTCGTTGGCGGCTGCCCCTGATCACTTGCACCGAACTTTTGCAAAGCCGTACTTGGCCACACCCCGCCGGCGCGCGAGAGGGCGCGCCATTCCGGTAGCTCAACCAGGTGCATCCGCAGGTAGAGACGCCAGAAGGCACCTGAGCGCTGATGCGGGATGCTATTTTAAGTATAGCATAGACGAGTTTATGCGAAAACTCTTCATGGTCAACGTTAAGATCTTGTAAACAAGCTCACCTCGGCCCTCCTCGCGGCACCCGCCGAACAGCGGCTAGCCTGCCGCACACTACCCTCGAACGACTACCGCAGTCTCACCGCAGTGGCGCCGCATTAATACCGCAGTGCGGCTTTGCTATGCTGTGCGCAGAAATATGTTCTGCGCGACCAGCGCAAACCCACGAGCGAAAAGGAGACCGCGATGATGACATTGAACGCAACCACCAAGCTATCGCACTGCGCCAGCGAACGGCTCCAGGCGGCTGCCGCAATCGACCCACGCACCCTGACGCTTTCGGCACTGGCCCAGCGCAGCGCCGCCGAGAGCGAGCATTTCTACCGCGGCCGGCCCCACGACACGCGCTTCGCCTACGAGCTATTCCGACGCGCGCTGACCGAGCGCGATGAGCACGCCTGGGAGTATGTGTTTCTGCACTATGCCCCGCTCGTCGAGAGCTGGGTGCGCCGCAGTGGCGCGTTTGCGGGCTGTGGCGAGAGCAGCGAGTTCTTTGTGGGCGCGGCATTCACCAAGTTCTGGCGCGCGATGTCGCCCGAGCGCTTCGCGACATTCCCGACGCTGGCTGCGCTGCTGCACTACCTGCAGCTGTGCACTAGCTCGGTGGTGATCGACAGCGTGCGCACCCAGTCGTGGGCCGAGATGGTCTCGGACGATGATCTGCCCCCCGGCCAGACACCCCAGGTCTCGCCCGATGAGCAGGCGCTCGAGCGGGTGGAGCGCGGCGAGTTCTGGCGCGAGATCGAAGGCCTGCTGAATGACGACGCCGAGCGCGCCGTGGTGATCGGGTCGTTTGTGCTGGGGCTGAAGCCCGGCGAGATCTACGACCGGCGGCCCGACCTGTTCGGCTGCATCAACGACGTGTATAACGTGAAGCGCAATGTGCTCAGCCGCCTGAGCCGCAACACCACCCTTCGCGGCCTGAGCGGCTATGCCGCATAGTGATACCAGATCCGTTTGATCGCTTTTTTACTACGATGCCCTGCCTGGCTTCGCCGGGCAGGGCATCGTCGTAAGAAAAGAACTTGCGCTAGCGGTTTTCCGCGCGGAGCGCGGAAAAACCGCACACGCCCAAAAGCACGATCGGATAGCGCCGGACTATAGCAACACCCTGGCGCGGCCCGCCATAGCGACAAGGCAACTGCCGACTAGTGCTACAATAGGGCGACTATGCGCCCGGCGAATACTCGCCGGCACGGCCGCATACCGACGATTCGCCGAGCGGCCGCGCCGCTCTTGCAAGCAGATTGCTATGGTGGAATGACTGCGAGACGAAATATGTTGATCTACGCGCTGCTATTTATCGCGATCGGCCTGACTGTCACCGGCGAGGTGCTGCTGAAGCTCGGCATGAACGTCGTGCGCGACGATGTTGGCGCGTTCTCGGCCAGCCTGCCGGTGCTGCTGCGAACCTTCACCGAGTGGCGCGTAGTGCTGGGCTTCGTGCTGATCTTCAGCGGTGCATTGTTCTGGCTTGGAGTGATCTCACGTGCCGACTTCTCGTTCGCCTACCCGCTGCTGGCGCTCAGCTACGTAGTAGCGCTGCTGCCGGCGCGCTTTGTGATCGGCGAGCAGATCAGCGCCAACCGCCTGGTGGGCGCGGTGATCGTAGTGCTGGGAGCGATTATCATTGGCTGGGAGCGGCGCTAGCAGTTCTGAGAAATGAGTTTTGAGCGTTGACTTGTCTGCCGGTATCGCCGGCTGGGCGATAGCCGAGGCGCGTGCGCTGCTCGGCTTTCTGCGCGAGCGGCAGCTGTGGGCCGCGCTGGCGGCCGGGCTGCTGGCGTGGGCACTGGCGTACCAGGCGCCATTCAGCTATCAGCTCGATATTGGCGGCGATCAGGGCAGCCTGAGCCAGAAGCACGACGCGCCGTTTCTGCGCGATTTCAACGACCCCGAGCCGCCCGATCGCTCGGCCGAGCCCCAGGTGACGCCATACCGCTGGACGCAGGATCGCTCGATGATCGTGCTGCCCGGCGTGGGCGGCAGCCGCTGGCGGGTGGCGATCCGCGCCTCGAGCGGGCGGCCCGACGGCCGGCCGACCGCCAGCCGCTGGAGCGACGGCTTCAGCACCACCGAGCTGGCGATCGGCGGCGGGGTTCAGCGCTACTACCTGGCGGCCGAAACCGATGCGGCCGGCGATCTGCGCCTGCGCCTCGACACCCGGCCGCTCGACGCCCCGGCCGACCCGCGCACCCTCGGCATGGTGCTGTTCCAGCTGAAGCTCGAGCCGACTGGCGGGCCGTACCTGCCGGCGCCACGCCAGGTGGGTCTGCTGGCGCTGGCGCTGGCGCTGGCGTACATGCTG
>CALLYN010000810.1 GCA_937858455.1 uncultured Kouleothrix sp. | reverse complement strand
TTGGGCGGCGGGCAGCCACCAGCAGCCGTCGATGCCGGCCAGGCCGACGCCGGCCGCGCCGATGCGTGAGTGAAGCGCGGGCACGGGGCTAGCCACAGCGCGCAGCTCCGTCCTGAACCATCATAATAACTACTCTGTCACCGAAGTTCTTTTTCATTCGCCGATCCAAGAGCAACGCTGTCAGGCCGAACGAAGCTTCGCTGCCTCAACGCAATGTATTGCAATTTCGACGAGATGGTTCGCTGCACTCACCATGACACTGAACTACAAAGAAACTTCGTTGATAGAGTGCTTAAAACAAACGCAGTTGCGCCGTTCGGCCTGCCGCAGCCGTGCATGGTGCCTGCGGCAGCACGGAGATGCGGAACAACACAACTACGTACGTCTTAAGCATGCCTGGCGTGCGCTGCGCAGTGGCTGGCGGCGCGTTAATGCTGGAAGCGCATCGGGTCGAACAGCGCGATCGGGTGGCGGGTCGCGCCGTCGACCGCCAGGTCGGCCAGGATCTCGCCCATGACGCTGGCGAACTTAAAGCCGTGCCCCGAGCAAGGCGAGGCGATCGTCACCTGCGGGTGCTGCGGGTGCGGCCCAACCAGGAAGTCCATATCGGGCGTGAGCGTGTACAGGCAGGTGCGCGCGTCGAGCAGCTCGCCGGCGCTGAGCGCGGGCATACGCTGGCGCAGCCACTCGCGCATGTGCGCCACCTCCTCGGGGTGCACCACGCGGTCGACGGTCGTGGGGGTGCAGAGCGGGCCAAAGTTATGGAATGCCACCTTCACGCCGGCGGGGGTGCCGCTGAGCGCCGGAAAGCCGTAGAACGACGAGCCATCCTCGGCCTCCCAGATATAGATCGGGCAGCGGTCGGCCAGGAATGGCTCGCGGCCGCCGACCGGGTCGAACCAGTACAGCACATTGCGCTTGACGGTGAGCGGCAGGCCAAGGCCGTGCAGCAGCTCGGGCGCCCAGGCGCCGGCCGAGATGATCAGCCGGCCGGCCTCGTAGCTGCCGCGCGCCGTGGTGACGCGCACGCGGTCGCCGGAGGCGCTGGCCTGCCACTCGGTGGCCGGCTCTTCGTAGTGCAGCTCGGCGCCGCGCGCCTCGGCGCGGGCCAGGTGCGCGGCAATCGCGGCCTCGGGGTACAGCACGCCGCCGAGGCGCTCGTACAGCGCCACAATATTGTCGCTGGGCGTCAGGCCGGGCCAGCGGCGGCGGATCTCGGCGGCGTCGAGCAAGTCGTACTGCAGGTTGTGCTCGCGCGCGCTCCGGATGCTGCCGGTCACCACGGCGCTCTCGGCCTCGCCGATCATCAGGCCGCCGGTGATCGTCAGCAGCGTATCGCCGCTCTCGCGCTGGATCTGATCCCACAGCTCGTAGGCGCGCAGCAGCAGCGGCACGTAGGCCGGGTCTTCGTAGTAGGCCTGGCGGATGATCCGCGACTGGCCGTGGCTCGATCCCTGGTCGTGGCCGGGCCTGAAGCGCTCGAGGCCCAGCACGCGCTGGCCGCGTAGCGCCAGCTGATACGCGGCGGCGCTGCCCATGGCGCCCAACCCCAGCACGATCGTGTCGAATGTCTCTGTCATTGTTCGCTCCTGAATAGCCGGATGGCCTGCCACCAGCCATCGCGCTCGAATGCGTAGTACTTCGTGCTCTGTATCACCGGCCGCGAGGCCAGGCCGCCCGGCAGCATGCCGTTGTGCAGGCGGATGCTGCGGTAGTACAGCGGCGCAAGCTCGCGCGCGGCGTAGGCGTGCTTCTGGCTGGCGCGCCAGTGCTCGATGCCGTCGGCGTGCAGCAGCAGCACCAGGTTGGCCCAGTTGCCGTCGGGCAGCTCGAGCGAGCTGTAGCTCAGCACGTAGGTGTGGTTCAGGAATTCGTGAAGCAGCTCGGTGTCGACATCCTGCAGCACCGCGGGGTTGGCGTCGCCGCGCTTCTGGCCAAAGAAGCCGACAAACGTCAGCTCGCGCGCGGACTGCAGCAGCGCGCGCGAAAGGATGACGATGCGGTGCAGCCGCGCGCCGTCTTCCGGCAGGGACTGGATGTACAGCTCGCGGCTGAGCGGATCGTCGGCGCTGATGTTGGCCTGGCGCAGCGTCTCGGCCAGGCGCAGGCGCATGGCGTCGAGCACGTGCGCGTCGGCAAGGCTGTGCTCGGGCTCGGCGAAGCGCCGGCCGGGTACTTCGTCGCAGGGGCCAAGCTGAATGAAACCGGAAGCTGGCATAGCGTCACCTCACTCGGCATGCTCAAGCCACACCGCCTCGGCGCGCTCGGCGGTAGCGCGAATAGCGTCGTAGTCGCGGTCGTGTACCGGCGCAAAGCGCTCGGCGAGGCCAGCCGCAAGCGCCGCGCGGCCGGCAGGGTGGCGGTGCATCGCCAGCAGCGCGTCGCGCAGCCGCTCG
>CALLYN010000809.1 GCA_937858455.1 uncultured Kouleothrix sp. | reverse complement strand
CAGCGCCAGCAGATCGAGGCGCGCTTCGCCGAATGGAGCGCGAGCGGCCTGCGCGTGCTGGGCGTGGCCACGCGGCAGATCGCGCCGCGCCCACGCTACTGCGCCGCCGACGAGGCCGGGCTGACACTGCTGGGCTTTCTGCTCTTCGCCGACCCGCCCAAGCCCGGCGTGGCCCAGGCGGTGGGCGACCTGGCGCGGCTGGGCGTGCAGCTGAAGATCATCAGCGGCGACAACCAGCGCGTCTCGCGCCACGTAGCTGCGGCGGTTGGCCTGCCGGCCGAGAGTGTGCTCACCGGCGCCGAGCTGAACGCCATGCCCGACGAGGCGCTGTGGCAGCGCGCCGAGCACACCAGCCTGTTCGTCGACGTCGACCCAAACCAGAAAGAGCGGATCATCCTGGCGCTGCGCAAGACCGGCCACGTGGTGGGCTACATGGGCGACGGCATCAACGATGCCCCGGCGCTGCACGCCGCCGACGTGGGCATCTCGGTCGACACGGCGGTAGACGTGGCCAAAGACGCCGCCGACTTCGTGCTGCTGGAGCAGAACCTCGACGTACTGCGCCAGGGCATCGAAGAAGGCCGCAGAACATTTGCAAACACGCTCAAGTACGTG
This sequence comes from uncultured Kouleothrix sp., assembly GCA_937858455.1. Lineage (GTDB taxonomy): Bacteria > Chloroflexota > Chloroflexia > Chloroflexales > Roseiflexaceae > Kouleothrix. The sequence continues at coordinate 6,201 of CALLYN010000809.1, read as the reverse complement.
TTCACCACCACAAGCGCGAACTTCGGCAATATGTTCAGCATGGCCGGCGCATCGCTGTTTCTGCCGTTTTTACCGCTGCTGGCCAAGCAGATCCTGCTCAACAACTTTCTCTCCGATCTGCCGGGAACCGCAATCGCCAGCGACAACGTCGACCGCGAGTGGATCGAGCGGCCGCAGCGCTGGGACATCCCGTTCATCCGCAGATTTATGGTGGTGTTCGGGCTGCTCAGCTCGCTGTTCGACTACCTGACCTTTGGCGCGCTGCTGCTGCTCGCCCACGGCGACGCCGTGCTGTTCCGCACCGGCTGGTTTGTCGAGTCGCTGCTGACCGAGCTGGTGATCGCGCTGGTGGTGCGCACGCGCCAGCTATGTTTTCGCAGCCGGCCCGGCCGGTTGCTGGCGACCTCGACGGCGCTGGTGCTGATAGTGACGCTCGCGCTGCCCTACCTGCCGACCGACCGGCTGCTTGGGTTTACGCCGCTGCCGCCGGCGCTGATGGCGCTGGTGCTGGCGATCACCGGGCTGTACGTGGCGGCGGCCGAGGTCGCCAAGCGCGTCTTCTACGCGTCGATACGCGAAAGGAGCTAGGCCATGTTCCGATCAATAATGGTTCCGCTCGATGGCTCGGCCTTTGGCGAGCACGCGCTGCCGCTGGCGCTGGGCATTGCCCGGCGCACCGGCGCTGCGGTGCGGCTGGTGCACGTGATCGAGCCGCCAAGCAATCCGCGCTTCGGCCAGCACAGCGGCGCCGCGCCCGACGCCGAGCGCCAGCAGCGCTACCTGGCTCAGCTGGCCACGATCCTATCGGAGGCCTGGGAGCTGCCGATCAGCACTGCGGTGCTGCGCGGGCCTGCCGCCGAAACGCTGCGCGCCGCCGCCGCCGATCAGCGCGCCGACCTGGTGGCGCTGACAACCCACGGCTACGGGCCGCTCTCGCGCGTGTGGCTGGGCAGCGTCGCGCACGCGCTGACGCGCACCCTGCCGATGCCGGTGCTGCTGGCGCGGCCGCACGGCGAGGCGCTCGATCTGCTCGAGGCAGTCGACGACGCGCCGTTTGGGCGTATTCTGCTGCCGCTGGATGGGTCGCCGCTCGCCGAGCAGGCGCTCGAGCCGGCGATCGAGCTGGGCGGGCCAATGGGCGCCGCGTACGTGCTGCTCCAGGCGATCGAGCCGCCAATGCTGGGCTATGCGCCGGCCGCGCAGGCCGCCGGGCTCGACCAGCAGATCCTCGAGCAGTGGCGCGAGATCGCCCAGGAATATCTGGGCGGGGTGGCGGCGCGGCTGCGCGCCCAGGGCATAGCCGCCGAGCCGCGCGTGGCGGTTGGCGCCGCCGCGCCAACGATCGCCGAGTACGCACAGTGGCACGCGATCGACCTGATCGCAATAGCTTCGCACGGGCGCGGCGGCGCGGCGCGGCTGCTGCTGGGCAGCGTCACCGACCGGGTCGTGCAGACGGCAGGGGTGCCTGTGCTGGTGTGCCACGCCGCGTGAGCGGCCGCGCACCTAGGCTTATAGTGGGGGTTTGGGGGCAGCTTCGCCGCCGCCGAAATTTCTTTAGGAGTTACGCAGCTGGCGTGCTCAACTTGGACATGTGCAGTTTTTCCGCGCTCCGCGCGGAAAAACTGCACACAGAAGATGAACACGTACCATGCTGCCGCAGGCTCAATCGCGTACCATAGCCACCCGGTCGAGCGTCTGGTCGTCCCACGAGCTGGCATCTTCGAGCGGCTCGAGGTGCGTAAACACCGTGGTGCGGGCCAGCTCGGCGCGAATGCGCAGCTCAAGCTCTTCGCACAGCGCGTGGCCGCGCTGCACGCTCCACTCGCCCGGCACCAGCACGTGGAACGAAAGAAAGCGCCGCTGCCCGGCGATACGCGTGCGAATGGCGTGGAACTGCAGGCCCTGCTTGCGATACGGCTCGAGCAGCTGCTCGACCTGCCTGCGCTGCTCGGCGGGCCAGCCAATATCGAGCAGTCCGTCGGCAGTCTCGCGCAGCAGCCGCCAGCCGGCCCACACAATATTTGCCGCTACGGCGATCGCAATCAGCGGGTCGAGCGGCAGCCAGCCGGTCAGGTTCACCAGCACCACGCCCAGCACCACGCCCCCCGAGGTCCACACATCGGTAAGCAGGTGGTGCGCGTCGGCGCGCAGCGTGATCGAGCTGAGGCGCCGGCTGGCGCGCAGCAGCGTCAGCGCCACCGCGCCGTTGATGCCGGCCGCCACCACCGACACCAGCAGGCCAACCCAGACATTCTCAATCGGGCGCGGGTTCTGCAGCCGATTGATCGCCGTCAGCGCGATACCGCCGGCCGCCAGCAGGATCATGACGCTCTCGGCGCCACTGGAAAAGTACTCAGCCTTTGAATGCCCGTAGGCGTGCTCGTCGTCGGGCGGGCGGCTGGCCAGCGTCAGCGCCCAGATCGCCACCAGCGCCGCCACCAGGTTCACGATCGACTCAAGCGCATCGGAGAGCAGGCCGACTGAGTCGGTGAGCCAGTAGGCCGCCAGCTTCAGCGCAATGGTGGCGGCGGCGGCGCCGAGCGACAAAAACGCGTAACGGCGCGCCGGCAGCGCCGCATCGGCCACGGGTACATTCGTCATTGAGTGTCCTTAAAGGCTGTATGCAAAGGGGGAGTGCGAGGGCTATGCCCCTCGCGCATCCCTTTCAGGCGGGCCGCGGCCACAAGTGTAGCCGCGGCCCGCCTGAAATACTGACCTTTGGAAAGACTTCGTCCTGCCAAACCAGCATTGCAAGAATAGCACCAGCGGCGGCGTGCCGCGCTACAGCGCCAGCGCCACAGAGCCCGCCGGGCGAGCCGGCTCGGGCCATTGGGCGGCGGGGCGGTATACGAGCACCGGCACATCGGCGTTGCGCACCACCCGGTCGGCCACGCTGCCCAGCACGGTGCGCGCCAGCACGCCGCGGCCGTGCGTCGCCATGGCAATCAGGTCGGCGTGCTGCTCGCGCGCGGCCGCCAGAATTGCGTCGGCCGGGTCGGCCACGCACACCTGGGTGCGAACCTGGCCTTGCTGCGCGCCGAACAGCTGCGCCGCGCGCAGCAGGTAGGCCCGCGCTTCGGCCACGAGCGCCTCGGCTTCGGCCCTGGTTGGCCCGCCCGAGAACGGCGGAACGGTATGCTCGGCCAGGAGCGGGCTGATGATCTGCTGCAGGATGTAGGTCGTGCGGCCGGGGGTGCCGAGCGCCAGCGCATGCTCGATCGCATGCTCGGCCAGCGCGCCGCCGTCGAGCGGCACCAGAATGGTGTCGAGCAGCCGCTCGGCCTGCGTGGGCGCGGCGCTGTCGGGCCGCACCAGCAGCAGCGGCAGCGTAGCCAAGTGCAAGAGCGCGTCGGCCACGCTACCGAGCCACAGGCGCGTCAGGCCGCCCCGGCCGTGCGTGCTCATCACAATCAGGCCGATGCCGATCGCCTGCGCGAAGGCGTACAGCGTGGCAGCCACGCCGTGGCCGGCCTGGTCGTGCTCGTCGAGCAGCGCCGTCGCGATCGGCAGCCGCACCTCGTCGCGCAGGCGTGCCGCCAGCGTCTCAAGATCGCGCTCGGCGCACGCGCGGCCGTGATGCACGCGCTCGGCCACCGCGTCGCCCAGGCCCGACTCGGCCTCGACGACGCGCGCCAGGTAGATCGGTATCGCCAGCCGGCGCGCGATGCCAAGCGCCAGCGGCAGCGACTGCTCGCTCAGCGGCGAGCCGTCGAGCGGCACAAGCATAGCGCGGTATGGTTCCATATGCCCTCGCGTGCATTTGAGCCGAATTAAGAGCCTTAGAGCCTGTTTGAAAAGGGGGTGCGCGAGGGGCTATGCCCCTCGCACTTCCCTTCTGGTGGGTGACCCCACCCGCCAGAACGAGTGATATTTGGAGGGACTTCGTCCCTCCAAACCGCCCTTTTCAGACAGCGCAAGCGCAAATGCGATCATAGCTCACTCTAGAGCTTACCACGAGCGGTGGCGCGCGCCGGGAAGAAATATTCACACCGCGATGCTGTTTAGCAACGCCTTTGCTGCGAAAGTACCGCGCTAGCGCGCAGATACGCCCTGGTGCCGATGGCCTGGCGCGGCATATGCGCTATACTTCGCGTATCGAACAGAACAGCGCGTGCGAAATCACTGCCCGGTTGGTAGTCCGGGCGCGCCGGCAGCGCCGGCGTCAGTATCCTTCTCCTCTCGGGATGTCCGGTGCGCGCCAAGCCAACAGAGAGGAATACTATGGCCACGAGCACGATCACGCTCACGGTGTACTTTGAAGATCCCTTCTGGGTCGGGGTTGTCGAGCGTTGCGAGGGCGAGCGCATCCAGGCAGCGCGCCACCTGTTCGGCGCCGAGCCGCTGCCGGGCGAGGTGCTGGAATTCGTACAGCGGCGGCTGCTGGCGCTGCTCGATCAGGCTACGCCTGCGGCGGTGGCTGGCGTGGCCGCCGTCGGGCCGCGCAACCCTAAGCGCGCCGCGCGCGAGGCAGCCCGCGCCCTGGCGAGTCGCGGCGGCTCAACACAGGCGCACGAGGCGATGCGGCTGCAGATCGAGCAGAACAAGTGCGAGCGCGCCGCCGACACCCGCGCCGAGCGCGCCGCCGCCGAAGACTACCGGCGCGCAATCAAGCTGCGCAAGGCCAAAGCGCGCCATCGCGGCCACGCCTGAAGCCAACTCCTGTTGCCTTGACCATCTCCCTCAATCGGGCGCTTTTGCCTGAGGCAGCATGGTACTTCTCCATCTTTTGTATGCAGTTTTCCGCGCTCCGCTCGGAAAACTGCATACAAAACACGATGGCCGAAGGCTGAGCCCGCCAACTGCAGAAGACCCAAAGAAATTCGGGGGCGGCTTCGCCACCCCCGAACCCCTACACCTTCGGCTTTGCGTCGCCGGCGCTCACGCGCTACCGCCCCGCCAGCAGCGCGCGGATCGCCTGCTCGCTCGTAGCATAGCGAAACTGGTAGCCCAGCCCCTGAGCCTTTTTCGGCAGCACGCGCTGGCCCGTGGTGATCATATCGGCCATCTCGCCCAGCATCAGCTTCATCGCGAAGCCAGGCACCGGCAGCCAGGCCGGGCGGCCCATCGCGCGGCCGATCGTCTGCGCAATCGCCTGGTTCGTCTGCGGCTCAGGCGCGGTTGCGTTCAGCGGGCCGCGCGCGCGCGCGTCTTCGAGCGCCAGCATCAGCAGCCCGACCGTGTCGTCCAGGTGGATCCACGAGAGGTACTGCGTGCCTGGCAGAATCGGCCCGCCCGCAAAGAAGAAGAACGGCATCTGGAGCAGCGGAAACGCGCCCGCCTCGGTGTCGAGCACCAGGCCGGGGCGGTCGGGCGCGATCTTCGCCAGGTCGATCGGCAGGCCCTTGCGCTCGGGCGCGCTCAGCACCACGCCGCTGCGGAAGATCACCGTGCGCACGCCCAGGCTCTCGGCGCGCGCGGCCTCGCGCTCCCAGATCTTGCACACGCGCGCCAGGAAATCGTCGCCGGCCGCCGCGCTCTCGTCGAGTGGCTCGGGGCCATGCGGGCCATACACGCCAATCGCCGACATACTCACGAATGCCGCGGGGCGCACGCGGGCCTTCTCGATCGCGTTGACAATACCGCGCGTGCCGATCTCGCGGCTCGCGATGATCTCGCGCTTGTAGGCCGCGCTCCAGCGCTTGCCAAACAGCGACGCGCCGGCCAGGTGGATCACCGCGTGCGCGCCGTTGACCGCCTCGGCCCACGGGCCATCCTCGGCCGGCGACCACGCCAGGTACTCGGCCGCGCCCGGCACCTCGCGGCGTGCCCGCTGCGGATCGCGCGAAAAAGCTACCACCGCGTAGCCGCTCGCCACCAGCCGCTGGCACAGCGCACGGCCAATCATGCCCGTTGCGCCCGTAACAACAACCCGTTTTGCGTCGGTCATTATCCTTCGTTCCTATCCTCTTGCAGAATCTCTTGCAGAATCTTCGAGCAGGCCACGCCAGGCTAAGAAGCTGTTTGAAAAGGGTGGTTTGGAGGGACTTCGTCCCTCCAAGTTTCCACTTTTCTGGCGGGTGGCCGCCACCCGCCAGAAGGGAAGTGCGAGGGGCATAGCCTCTCGCGCACCCCCTTTTCAAACAATTTCTAAGACATTAGGGGTTACGCACTCGCGGCGCGTGCTCGAGCAGCCAGCCAGTGGCGGCGCGCACCTCGGCCGGGCTGAGCGCGTGGCCGCCCGGCTCCCAGTGCAGCGTCACC
>CALLYN010000808.1 GCA_937858455.1 uncultured Kouleothrix sp. | reverse complement strand
TGCACCGACCGCCGCGCCTGCAGCGGCTGCACCAACCGCCGCGCCCGCAGCGGCCGGCGCCACTGGCAACCCGCTGCCCGACGAGCAGCAGGTGTTCCGCTTCGCCTACAACGCCGACCCGGCCAGCCACGACTTCAACAAGGATCTGTACAACGGCGGCGAGCCGACCCTGTTCGCCGGCCTGACGGTGCTCTCGCCCGACTACGAGGCGCAGCCCTATGCCGCCGAGAGCTGGAGCGTCTCGCCCGACGGCACCGTCTACACCTTCAAGATCAATCAGAAGGGCAAGTGGACCAACGGCGACCCGGTGACCGCCGAAGACTTCGTGTACAGCTTCACGCGCCAGCTCGACCCCAAAACCGCAGCCAGCTACGCCGCGATCCTGTATGACATCAAAGGCGCGCAAGAGTGGAACGCCGGCAAGGGTGGCAGTGCCGACAAGCTCGGCGTCAAGGCGGTCGACAAGTACACGCTGGAGATCACGCTGAACGGCCCGCGCGAGTACTTCCCGCTGTTGGTCGGCTACGCCTCGGCGCTGCCGGCGCACCGCGCCAGCGTCGAGAAGTACGGCGACAAGTGGACCGAGCCCGAGAATATCGTCAGCAACGGGCCGTTCAAGCTGGTGAAGTGGGAGCACAACAAGGCGCTGGAGTTCGAGCGCAACGAGGACTTCGCGATCGCGCCCAAGCCGAAGCTCAAGCGGGCGATCGCCTCGATCATCCCGTACAACGCTGGCCTGCTGCCCTACGAGAGCGGCGAGCTCGACTACCGTGAGCCGCAAGGCATCCCCGCCAGCGAGATACCGCGCCTGCAGGCCGACCCCGACCTGAGCAAGCAGCTGGTGCTTGTACCCACGCCGGCAACCGCGTTTTTGTCGCCCGAGGTCAACAAACCGCCGTTCGACCAGCTGGGCGTGCGCCAGGCGCTGCAGCACGCGATCGATCGCGAAACGCTGCTGAAGGTGATCTATGGCCTGGGCACCCCAGCCTATAGCCTGATTTCCCAAGGCCAGCCCTACGCGCTCGACCCGGAAAAGTACCCCGATCTGGTCGACGCCTACAAGTTCGACCCCGACCTGGCCAAGAGCAAGCTCAAGGGCACGCCCTACGAAGGCGGCAAGAACTGGCCGGATGTGACCCTGACGCTGCGCCCGGTTGGCCCGACCGGCAAGCTGGTGGGCGAGGTGCTGCAGCAGCAGCTGGCGCAGAACCTGGGCCTCAACGTCACCATCGACAGCCCAGAGGACAGCAAGGTATTCATCAGCAACCTGTTCGGCGGCAAGTACCAGTTTGTGTTCTACATCTGGTACACCGACTACCCCGACCCGAGCAACCACTACACCGCGATCTGGTATGGCTCGGCGGCGCGGCGGCGCTTTGCCTGGAAGAGCGACGCCTTCGACAAGCTGGTGGACTCGGCGGCCGGCGAGCAGGATCGGGCCAAGCGCGCCGACCTGTACCTGCAGGCCGAGAAAGCCTTGCTGAACGATGCGGCATACATCCCGCTGTACTACCCGCTGTTCACCAACGTCTTCAAGCCGTACGTGCAGGGCATCCCGCATAACAAATCCGGCGCGCCGGTGACGGATGGAAGTGTGTACCGTGGCCAGAAGCTGAGCATATACCTCACCGACACAAAGGGCTAGCGCAGCTTTTCGCGCATACGACATATGCGGCTGCTTCGGTCTGTGCGCTTTTCCGTGTCACGCGGAAAAGCGCACGCCATACGAAAGAAGCGCTCTGCCCAGGCAGGAGCAAGCGTTCGTGTAGTCAACGCTTGCACGAGTAGCCAATTTGGAAGGATTGTACATGCTTGATGTGTTAACCATCGCGGGCAGCCCCTCGGCCAGCTCGCGCTCGGCGGCTGTGCTGGAGCACGTGCGCCAAACCTTGGAGCGCCACGGCCTGCACACGCGCGCGCTGAGCGTGCGCGACCTGCCGCCCGAAGATCTGATCTATGGGCGCGTCGACAGCCCGGCGGTGTTGGAGGCGGCCGCGCTGCTGCGCCAGGCGCGCGGTGTGATCATCGCGACGCCGGTGTACAAGGCGGCCTACAGCGGCGTGCTGAAGGCCTTCCTCGACCTGCTGCCGCAAGGCGCGCTGACGCGCAAGCTGGTGCTGCCGATCGCGACCGGCGGCTCGCCGGCGCACCTGCTGGCGATCGACTACGCGCTGCGACCAGTGCTCGCCGCGCTGGGCGGCCAGCATATCTTGCAGGGCGTGTACATCGTCGACGCGCAGCTCCAGCTGGCCGGCGACGGCTTGCACCTCGACCCCGAGCTGGACGCACGGCTCGACAGCGCGCTGCGCTATTTCGCCGACGAGCTCAATACAGGTACCACGCTCGTGCAGGCCGTTCACGAGCGGGCCGCGTAGCAGGTTTTGCCCTTTGCATTGCAGAAGGTAGCGAGGAGTATATGACAACGATCACCGACCGGATTGTCGCTACCGCCGAGGATGTGCGCAGCGCCGATGCGAAAGAGCTGATCGACGAGCTGAGCGCCGAGCTGGCCGCACTCTACGAGACGAGCGACGGCAGCGCCGGCTTCAAGCCCGAAGATGTCGAAGTGCCGCGCGCGGCTTTTATCGTCGCGCGGATCGACGGTTTTCCCGTCGGCTGTGGCGCGCTGCGGCCGCTCGACCCGATCACGGTCGAAGTCAAGCGTATGTATACGCGCCGCGCGTTTCGCCGCAAAGGCGTGGCCCAGGCGATTCTGGCCGAAATGGAACGCCTGGCGCTTGAGTTCGGCTACACCACGATCAAGCTCCAGACCGGCCCGAAGCAGCTCGACGCAGCAGCACTGTACGAGCTGGTCGGCTACCGCAGCATCCCGCGCTTCAGCGGCACCTGGGATCGCGTGCTGGCCTACCAAAAAGACCTGTTGGTCGAGCGTGGTGGGATCAGATGAAGTTTGCGCTGTTCAGCCTGGTGATGAACCTGCCCAACGCGATTACCGGCGAGACGCTCACGGCACAGCAGAAGTTCCAGAACATCCTGAAGCAGGCCGAACTGGCCGAGCGGCTCGGCTTCGAAGCTTACGGCGTGGGCGAGCGCCACGGCGCGCCGTTTCTGTCGTCGTCGCCGCCAGTCATCCTGACGGCGATTGCCGCGCGGACAAACCGCATTCGCCTGCTGACAACCGTGACGGTGCTGAGCGTGCTCGACCCGGTGCGCGTAGCGGAGGACTACGCCACGCTCGACCACCTCTCGGGCGGCCGCCTCGAGCTGATTATCGGCAAGGGCAACGACCCGCGCCACTACCCGCTGTTCGGCATCACCGAGGACGAGCAGTGGGATTCGCTGGCCGAGCGCTACGCACTGCTGCGGCGGCTGTGGGATGAGGAAGAGGTAACCTGGCAGGGGCGCTATCGCCCGCCGCTCGACCGCATCACGACGCAGCCGCGCCCGTTCCAGCAGCCCATCCCGGTCTGGCACGGCAGCGCCTCGAGTACGCGCTCGACCGAGCTGGCCGCCAGGTATGGCGAGCCGCTGTTCTCGGCCAACGCCTTCCACCATCGCTCGAAGTACCAGGCGCTGATCGAGCACTACCGCGAGCGTCTGGCGTTCTACGGCCACGACCCCAGCCGGGCGATTGTCGGCTCCGGCGCGGGCAGCCTGTACCTGGCAGGCACGCCAGAGGAGGCGGTGCGCCGATTCAGGCCCTACTACGACGCGCTCATGGCGACGGCCGCAGCGCAGCACAATAAGCCACCGTTCGCAAACCTGGAAGATAACATCGCCAACGGGCCGGTGCTGGTCGGCAGCGCCGATCAGGTGATCGAAAAAATACTGCGCTACCACGCCGCCTTCGGCCACCAGGTGCTCAGCGTGAGCGTGGACGGCCTGACCGAAGCCGAGCAGCGCGAGCAGGTCGAGCGCTTTGCCGCCGACGTGGCGCCGGTGTTGCGCCGCGAGGTGCCGAGCACGGTATGGAGCGGCGCGTCTGCGGCTCGCCAGCAGGGCGCATTCGAAACGAGCGCGCCGGGGATCGTGCCGGCGTTTTTGATATAAGGAGTCACTCGTATGAGCGAGCTCAAACGGCTCATCCTGAGCGCGTCGATCGGCGGGCTCGGGTATCACCCCGGCGCGCCGGCCAGCCAGCCGCAGCGCCTGACCGAGCTTGGCCACTACCGCCAGCTGCTGCGGGCCGCCGAGCGCGGCCGGCTTGACTTTGTGCTGCTGGAAGACGGGCGCGCGGTGACGGGCGAGTGGCCGGTCGGCCGGCTCGACGCACTGACGGTGCTGGCGCGCCTGGCCCCCGAGACCAGCAGCGTGGGCCTGGTGGCGAGCAAGCCGACGACCTACAGCGAGCCGTTCACGGTGTCGCGCGAGCTGGCCACGCTCGACTTTGTGAGCGGCGGCCGCGCGGGCTGGGATGTCACCACGCTCGCGAGCAGCGCCGAGGCGCAGAACTACGGCGAGCCGCGCGCCCTGCCGGACGCGGAGCGACGCCTGATCGCCGCAGAGTACGTCGAGGTCAGCCGCAAACTCTGGGATAGCTGGGAAGACGACGCGGTCGTGCTCGATCGCGCGGGTGGCCGGTACCTCGACCCGGCCAAGCTGCACCATATCAACCACGTCGGCGCGCACTTCAAAATCCGCGGCCCGCAGATCACCTACCGCCCGCCGCAGGGCCACGTGGTGGTCGTGGCCGTCGACCGTGGCGACCCCGGCGCGCCGCTGTCGGCCGCGCTGGCCGATGTGCTCGTGCTGCGCCAGCCAACGCTTGTGGCCGCCCAGCAGGCTTACGCCGAGCACCAGCAGGCCGCTGCCACAGCCGGCCGCGATGTACGGGTGCTGCAGAGCGTGCTGCCGATCCTCGGCGCCACAGCCGAGCTAGCCCAAGCGCGCGCGGCCGAGCTTGACGCGCGCGCGCCTGCGGCGGGCGGCCCAGATTTGCTGCGCGCGATCGGCACGCCCGCGCAGGTGGCGGATCTGCTGGAAGAGTGGTTCCGCGCCGGCGCTGCCGACGGGTTCCACCTGCTGCCGGCCATGCTGCCAGGCGACCTGGAGGCGCTCGCGGACGAGCTGGTGCCCGAGCTGCGGCGGCGCGGCCTGCTGAGCGCCGAGTACGGCGGGCGCACCCTGCGCGAGCATCTGGGGCTTGCCCAGCCCGGCAGCCAGTACGCCGGTGCGCCCTCTGAGGCATTTACGGCCTATGATGCCAGCCCTGTTTGATCGCTTGCTTTTGCGATGCCCTGCCCGGCTTTGGCGGGCAGGGCATCGTAAAAATTTGGGGGCGGCGAAGCCGCCTACGAACCCCCACGCACAGCACGCGACCAGCCGGATGAGGTACCACCAAGGCTGCGCCGCCTGGCGCCTAGCGCGCCAAGCCTGCAAGGAGAATAGAAATGACTACACGCAAGCAGCTGCACATCGGCGCCTTCTTCCAGGGCGTCGGACACACGATCGCCTGGCGCCACCCCGACCATGCCAAGCACGACGATTTCGCGACCTATGTGCGCTTCGCCCAAACAGCCGAGCGCGGCCTGCTCGACTTCATCTTCTTTGGCGAGGGCCTGGTGGTGCGCGAGCACCGCGACAAGTTCTTCGGCTCGATCGTCAATGGCCGGCCCGACACACTGGCGCTCTTGCCGGCGCTCGCCGCCGTCACGCGGCACGTCGGGCTGGCGGCGACAATCTCGTCGACGTACAACCAGCCCTACGAGCTGGCGCGCCAGCTGGCCTCGATCGATCACGTCAGCGCCGGCCGCGCCGCCTGGAATGTCGTCACCAGCTTCAGCAACTCGGCGGCGAAGGACTCGGGCGGCGACCAGATCGCCTTCAACTTCAGCAAAGAGAAGCACCTCGAGCACGCCACGCGCTACGACCGCGCCCGCGAGTTTGTCGCGCTGATCAAGCAGCTGTGGGATAGCTGGGAGGATGACGCGCTTGCCGGCGGACGGGCCGACCCGGCAAAAGTTCATGCGCTCGACCACCACGGCAAGTGGTTCGACGTGAGCGGGCCGCTCGACGTGCCGCGCGCGCCACAGGGCCACCCGGTGATCGTGCAGGCCGGCCAATCCGACGACGGGCGCGACCTGGCGGCGCGCATCGCCGACGTGATCTTCAGCCCCTATCGCGACATCGCCGAGTCAAAGGCGCACTACGCCGACGTCAAGCAGCGCATGGAGCGCTATGGCCGCCCGACCGACCAGCTGCGCGTGCTGCCCGGGCTGGCTGTCGTTGTCGCGCCGACCGAGGCCGAGGCGCAGGCCAAGGCGGCCTACTACCGCGAGCTGCTGTTCACCCCGGCGCTTGGGCGCTACCTGCTCAGCGAGCCAAGCGGCTACGATTTCGCCGGCGTGGATCTCGACGGGCCATTCCCGGATATCGACACCAGCCAGCCCGAGGTGAATGGGCCGCTCCTGGAGCGCTGGAAGACGCTGGCGCGCGCCGAAAATCTGACCCTGCGAGAGCTGATCGACAAGGCCGTTCCGCGCTGGACGCTGGTCGGCTCGCCGAGCCAGGTGGCCGACCACTTCCAGCACTGGTTTGAGGAAGAGGCAAGCGACGGCTTCTTGCTGACGCCAACCGTGTTTCCAAACGATCTCGACGACTTTGTCGAGCTTGTAGTGCCGGAATTGCAGCGGCGCGGCCTGTTTCGCACGGCGTACAGCGGCACCACGCTCCGCGAGCACCTCGGCTTGGAGCGGCCGGTCAGCCCATGGGTCGGCGACGCGGCGCTGGTGCACTAGCGCGCGTTATACCAGCCGCTGTCCTAAAAATATAGGAGTTACGCACTTGCGTGTTTCGGCTTCCTCACGGTACGGAATTGAGCCTGCGGCAGCATGGTACTTGCTCATCTTCTGTGTC
>CALLYN010000807.1 GCA_937858455.1 uncultured Kouleothrix sp. | reverse complement strand
ACGGATGCTGCTGCGCATCTGGCCCGAATCCGTTGTCGCCGTAACGAAGCCCAGGAGCAGCCCCTTTCGGTATATGACGTATCCGAAGAAGGCCTCGCTACAAACCAGCGCTTCATAAAGTTCGCGCATGTGCTCCGGACCCAGATGCCCATTGAACGACCAGGAAAGCTCCTTGTAGTGGAGACGAGCGACATCAGATGCGTGTTCACGTCCCATCGCAAGCAGTTCCAGCTCATCAAGCTGGGCGCGCGACTTGTCCACCGTGGGCAGGGCATGGTGGGAGTCGGTGTGGGTGTCGCCGTGGCCGGGGAAATGCTTGGCGCAGCAGGCCACGCCTTCGGCCAGCGAGCCGTCCATCCAGGCCTGGGCCAGGCGCGCCACTTCGTCCGGATTGGCAGAGAAGCTGCGCTCCGCAATCACGGGGTTGGCCGGGTTGTTGTTCACGTCCAGCACCGGCGCGAAGTTCCAGTTGATGCCCAAAGACCGCAGCCCGCGCGCTACCGCCGCGCCGGCGCGCTGCAGTCGCTGTTCCTGCCCCAGCGCGACGAGTACGCGCTCGAGCGCGCGCCCAGCGAGGGGCCTGGCGTGCTTTCGCTGCACGACCCAGCCAGCGACGAGACGCTGATGTGCTGGTACTACGGCACTGCCGGAACCGCGCTGCCGCAGATCGAGGGCAACGACCGCGCGCTGATGCTGATCCACGAGGTCGAGCTTGCCCACTGGATCGAGTCCGACCAGCGCGCGGTGGTGAGCGCCCAGTACCTGCTGCTCATGCACGAGCCCTGGCCGAACGCGCTCGCCGCCCTGCAGCGCACCTGGCCGATCTGCGGCGTGCGCTCGGCCGCACGGCCCGCCGCCTGGGTGCGCGACGCGGCGTTCTACGAAACGCACCCGGCGCTCTTTGGCGGCTTTCGCGGCCTGGCCCAGGCGCTGCCCAGATTGCGCGCGCTTGGCCTGAATACGCTCTGCCTGCTGCCGGTGTGGGACTTCGCCAACCCGCGCGGACAGCTCTGGGATGCCAGCTGGGACTCCGCAGGCAGCCCGTACGCCCTGCGCGACCTCGACCAGCTCGACGCGACATTGGGCGGCCCCGCCGAGCTGCGCGATCTGGTCGGCGCGGCCCACGCCCTGGGCATGCGCGTGGTGATCGACCTGCCGCTCGAAGGCTGCGCCCCTACCTCGCCGCTGATCGGCCAGCACCCCGGCTGGTTCTGCTACGACGAAGACAGCCGCATCGAGCACGTCAGCCAGCATCCCGAGCTGGTCGCGTTCGACTGGGATCATCCCGGCCTGCGCGCATACATGCAAGGCTGGGCGCTGCGCCAGCTGCGCGAGTACGCGCTCGACGGCTTCCGCATCCTGCCGCCGCGCGCCAACTCGGTGCGCCACCGCCCGCCGGAGTACGCGCCGGCTGGGCGCATGGGCGTGCTCGACATGCTCGAGCAGCTGCGCGCCGAGGTGAAGGCCGCCAACCCAGCGGCGGTGCTGCTGTGCGCCCTGGCCGGCCCGCTGTACGCCGCGTTCCACGACGGCCAGCTCGACGACCCGGTGCACCATATGTTTATGAACCTGGCGCTGCGCCGCGTCGCTCCGGCCGATGTCGGCGATTGGCTGGCCGACTACGCGCGCGCGCTGCCGCCGGGCCCGGCGTCGATCTGCTTCACCGAGCACTACCGCACCCGCCTGATCAGCCCGCTCGCCGATGGCCTGCGCGGCTCGCGCGCCAGCCGGATGATCCTGGCCGGCATGGTGCTGTGCGGGTTTGTGCCGCTGATCCGCTCGGGCCAGGAGCACAGCGACGGCGAGTTTATCGGCCGGCTGCTGCACGCCCGCGCCGAGTACGCCGTGCTGCGCGAGGGCAGTAGCCGCTACAACGACCTGCCATGCTCGAGCGGCCAGGTGTTCGCAGTCTGGCGCGGCCACGCCGCCGAGTACCTGCTCGGGCTGCTGAACGTCGGCCCGCATAAGCACACCGTATCGCTCAGCCTGCCGGTCGACCAGATCGGCCTGGCCGACGGCGAGTACGAGCTGTTCGACCTGTTCGAGCGCCGCGCCTGGGCCGAGAACGGCCGCAGCACCTGGGGCCGCGACGATCTGCTCGCGCTGCGGCTGACGCTTGAGCCGTTCGCGGCCTATGGGCTGCTCGTGCGCCCGGCCGCGCGCCCCACACCCCCCGAGGCGGAGCTGCCGGCCGAAGATGCCCAGCTCGACGGCGCGCCGCTCGACGACCTGCTCATGCCAATGCTTGCACCCGTCAGCCGCACAAATGGCCGCCGCCAGCCGCGCAGCGCGCGCGCCGGCCGCGCTTGACGCTGTGTACGCGCCCGGTTATAGTTTAGCCACCCGCAGGCGCTGTTCGTTTAAAGGAAGGGCGCTATGACACCCGCCGACGAGACTGGTGGTTACAAAGAGCGCGTCAGCCCGGCGATCGAAGATTACCTCAAAGCGATCTATACGCTCGGCCGCAGCCAGCCGCAAGTCACTACCTCGCTGCTGGCCGATCACCTCGGCTTCAAGCCGGCCTCGGTCACCGGCATGATCAAGACGCTCGCCGATATGCAGCTGGTGAGCTACACGCCCTACCGCGGCGTCGAGCTGAGCCAGCTGGGCGAGCGGATCGCGCTTGAGGTCGTGCGCCACCACCGGCTGATTGAGCTGTACCTGGTCGAGGCGCTTGGCTTCGGCTGGGACGAAGTGCACGAGGAGGCCGAGCGCCTCGAGCACCACATCAGCGAGAAGCTCGAGGCACGGATCGCCGCCCACCTCGGCGAGCCGATCGTCGACCCGCACGGCGACCCGATCCCCTCGCGCGAGGGCGCTATGCCCGCCGACGACGGCGCGCGCCTGGCCGATCTGGGCGTCGGCGACCACGGCTGCATTGCGCGCGTGCGCGACCAACACCCCGAGCGCCTGCGCTACCTGGCCGACCTTGGCATGGTGCCCGGCGCCCAGCTCGAGGTCGTCGCCAGCGCGCCCTTCGATGGGCCGCTGTCGGTGCGCGTGGGCCAGAGCATCCACCCGATCGACCGGCGCCTGGCCCGCGAGATCTATATGACCCGCGCGCCGGCCGCACCCTATGCCGAAGAGCCGAGATAGTGGCCCTGCGAGGGCGTTCGGGGGCTCCGCGCCCCGTGCCCTGCCGGGCGTTCGGGGGGCTGCGCGCCACCCCACGCCACAGGGCATGCGCGTCTGACATTGCCGCTGGC
>CALLYN010000806.1 GCA_937858455.1 uncultured Kouleothrix sp. | reverse complement strand
TGGCGCTCGCCGCCGCCGAGCGCACCCGCCGCAACGAGTACGGCGGCGTGTACCTCGGGCTGTTCCGCCAGTTCGGCATTAGCTCGTACCGCCGCACGCCGCCGGCCCGGCTGCGCGAGGCGCTCGAGTGGCTCGAGCGCTGGCGCGGCGACCTGATGGGCGAGCCCGAGCCGCCGCCCGACATCGAGTAGCTCTAGGGTATGGCTTGGCAGAGCGCAGGGCTACTCGCCGGGGTAGCGCAGGCCCCACTGCGCGCGCACCTCGTCAAGCGTCCGCATGATTGCCAGCGTCTCGTCCAGCGGCATGGTTGCGCTCTCGGCGAGGCCCGCGCGCAGGCAGCGCCCGACCTCGGCGGCCTCGTAGTTGTAGCCGTTGCCCACCGAAGGTGTGTCGATCCGCTCGTCGGGCTGCCCGTCGAGCGAGAGCGTCATCGACGCCGCCTTCCACCACGAGCCGTGCACGCGGATGCGCCCGGCCGTGCCCAGCAGCAGCGCCTCGTGCGGCGTGTTGGTGCGCGTCGCCTGCGAGAGCAGCGCCAGCTGGCCGCCGGCATAGCCGAAGATCATCGCCGACTGCTCGTCGACGCCGGTTGCGCCCAGGTGCGCCATACCAGCGATGCGCTCCGGCGCGCCAAACACCATCGACGCCAGCGACGCCGGGTAGATACCGACATCGAGCAGCGCGCCGCCGCCGAGCGCGGGGTCGAACAGCCGGCCGCGCGGGTCGAACCCGGTGCGGAAGCCGAAGTCGGCCTGAAGCATACGCACCTCGCCGATCACCCCGGCGGCCAGCAGCTCGCGCAGCCGCACCATATGCGGCAGAAAGCGCGTCCACATCGCCTCCATCAGAAACACGCCGCGCGCGCGCGCCGACGCGATCATCTCGGCGGCCTCGCCCGCGTTGATCGCGAACGGCTTCTCGCACAGCACCGCCTTGCCCGCGCTCAGGCACAGCAGCGTATTGTCTTTATGGAACGGGTGCGGCGTCGCGACGTAGATCGCGTCGACGTCCGGGTCGTTCGCCAGCGCGGCGTAGCTGCCGTGAGCGCGCGCCGCGCCAAAGCGCTGGCCAAACGCCGCCGCCGCCTCGGGCGTGCGCGAGCCGACCGCCACCAGCGTGGCGTCGTCCAGCTCGGCGAGGCCGCGCGCAAACTGCGCGGCGATGTTCCCGGTTCCAAGAATCCCCCAGCGGATCGCAGGCATAGCTCCCTCCATCTGATTGCGTCGCGCGCCGATTGTACCGCGTTTTCAGCTATGGCGCTCCGCGCCAACATCAGAGCACAGATTCCTCGGCAGCGCAATGCGGCACGTCTGCCTGCGGCAGCATGGTACTCAGCCATCTTTATGTGCGGTTTTCCGCGCGGAGCACGGAAAACCGCACATAGAGAAACAATCAAGTACCACTCTGCGAAGGCTGAACGCACAACTGCGTGAGTGGTACAACAAAGCCCCCGTTCCCAAGCCGGGAACGGGGGCTGCGCGAGCGCGACAGGCGGCAGCTAGTACAGCGTCGCGAACATCGGCGGGCGCATGGTCTTCACGTCGCCCATAGCGGCCTTCACCTGATCCTTGTTCGGCATCATCACTGGCCCGATGAAGCCGTTGCCGGCCTTCAGGAATGGCGCCAGCGTGGGCACGGCGTCGGAGACGTTGTAGTAGATCGCGGCGGGCACGGCCAGGTCGTTCGGCAGGAAGCCGGCGATCTCGCGCACCAGCGCGAGGTGCACAGCCTCGCTAGCAGCGTGCTGCGCGGTGGTGGCGGCCAGCTTGCCCTGGCCGGCCTCGGCGAAGCGGCGCGTGGCCGCCAGGTACGCCGCCACAAACGCCGTCTCGGCCGCGAGGCCGGTCTTGATCAGCGTATCGGCGTCGCTCAGTAGGTTCGCCGGCACGAAAAACTGGTTCGTCAGCGCCTTGCCGCCCGCGCCGGTAAGGAACTCGTAGTGGTACTGCTCTGCGTCGAGCGCGGCCTTGAGATAATCGACATCCTCGGCGTCGAGCGCGAACTTCGCGCCGGTGATCGCGCTGTAGTAGAACGTCACCGCCAGCGCCTCGGCCGTCGCCGCCAGGTTGAGGATTGTCTGCGGGTCGTCGTTGGCCGCCGCGGCCTCGGCCTGGCCCATACCAAACGCCCCGGCGAAGCTGGCCATGGCGATGCCGCCACCGATGCCGGCCGAGCCCTGGATAAACCGCCGGCGCGAAAGCCCACTGCTTGTGTTCTGTGGCATGATTCTTCCGCCTCTCTATTCGCTGCCCAGTCTCTAACGCTGGGTCTACCTGCTATGCGAACGCCCGCGCCGTTTGGATCTCACACTTGCTTGTCAAGTTCTAGCGCGCGGCATATAATTGCCTGCATCGCCAACGGAGAGAGGTTGCCGCGTGCCCGCTTCACTAGAGGATATTCAGGAATTCGCCACCGCAGTGCGCGAGAACGTCGCGCGCGTGATCGTCGGCAAGCGCGACGCGACCGACCTGCTGCTGGTTGCGCTGCTGTGCGGCGGCCACGCGCTGCTCGAAGATGTGCCCGGCGTCGGCAAGACAATGCTGGCGCGCGCGGTGGCTGTGTCGCTGGGGCTCAGCTTCCGCCGCATCCAGTGCACCCCCGACCTTCTGCCCAACGATGTGCTTGGCGTGTCGATCTACCGCCAGAACGAGGGCGTGTTTGTATTCCAGCCCGGCCCGATCTTCGCCAACATTCTGCTGGCCGACGAGATCAACCGCGCCACGCCGCGCACCCAGAGCGCGCTGCTCGAAGCAATGGGCGAGGGCCAGGTGACGATCGACGGCGAGACGCGCGCGCTCACGCAGCCCTTCCTGGTGCTGGCCACCCAGAACCCGGTCGAGTTCGAGGGCACCTTCCCGCTGCCCGAGGCCCAGCTCGACCGCTTCCTGATCGAGGTGGCGCTGGGCTACCCCACGCCGGCCGAAGAGGCGGCGATGCTGCGCGCGCTCGAGGGCGCCCACCCGATCGGCGCGATCGGCGCGGTGGCGGACGGCGCGCACCTGCCCGAGCTGCAGCGGGCGATCTGGGGCATCCACGTGCAGGATTCGCTGCGCGACTACGTTATTCGCCTGGCGAATGCCACTCGCAGCCACCCCGACCTGGCGCTTGGCGTGAGCCCGCGCGCCACCTTCGCGCTGTTCCGCGCGGCCCAGGCCGCCGCCGCGCTTGCCGGCCGCGAGTACGCGATCCCCGACGACATCAAGGCGCTGGTGCGGCCGGTGTGGCGCCACCGGCTGCTGCTGCGCCCCGAAAGCGCGCTGCGCGGCCGCAGCGCCGCCGCCGTGCTCGACAGCGTGCTCGGCGAGGTGACGCTAGACCTTGGCGAGCAGGGCGCATAGCTTTTGGGGTTGCACACTTGCGTTATTCGACTTCCTAAAGCTAGGCGTTTCGCCTGCGGCACCGCGCACAATAGGCTAGTACCGCTCTGCCGAAGGCTGAGCACGCCAGATGCGTTTGTCCTACGTTTATCGGAGCGCAAAGCGTAGCGCCAATGAATGACCTGTTCTGGCTCATCCTGGTGCTATTCTTTGTGGCAGCCGCCCTGCGCAGCGAGCTGTT
This sequence comes from uncultured Kouleothrix sp., assembly GCA_937858455.1. Classification (GTDB taxonomy): domain Bacteria; phylum Chloroflexota; class Chloroflexia; order Chloroflexales; family Roseiflexaceae; genus Kouleothrix. The sequence continues at coordinate 715 of CALLYN010000806.1, read as the reverse complement.
CTTCTACTTGCTGTACGTCGTGGTGGGTCTGCAGCTGCTGGCGCGCTTCTGGCTGCGGCGCGGCGCCCGGCAGCTGAGCTGGCGGCGGAGCCTGCCGCCGGCCGCGTTCCCCGGCGAGCCCACCACCGTCGAGATCGAGCTGCGCAACACTGGCCTGCTGCCGGTGCCCTGGCTGACGCTCACCGAGAGCATTCCGCCCGCGCTGCGCAACCCCTCGACCGTGCGCGAGGTGCTGTCGCTCGGCGCAAACGAGCGCCGCGTGCTCTCCTACGTGGTAGCCGGGCAGCGCCGCGGCTACTACCGCATCGGGCCGCTCACGCTCGCTACCGGCGACGTGCTAGGCCTCGACGAGCGCACGCTCGCCAGGCCCGAGAACGACGCGCTGACGATCTACCCGGCCACGCTGCCGCTGGCCGAGCTGGGTCTGCCGGCCGCGCTGCCCTACGGCACGCTGGCCACCAACCAGCGCCTGTTCAGCGACCCGGCGCGCCCGGTGGGGGTGCGGCCCTACCAGGCCGCCGACGGCGTGCGCCGGATCGACTGGAAGACGACGGCGCACGCCGGCAGCCCGCAGGTGCGTCGCTACCAGCCGGCGATCGCGCTCGAGACGCTGATCGCGCTGGCGTTCTCGCGCGGCGAGTACGGCGGCCGCTTCGCCTACGACACCATGGAGCGCGCGCTGGTCGCCGCCGCATCGCTGGCCGCGCACCTGGCC
>CALLYN010000805.1 GCA_937858455.1 uncultured Kouleothrix sp. | reverse complement strand
CTAAATACAGCGCCGCTGGGCTCGATCGCGCGGCGCTTTTCTTCGCAGATATACTTAGTCGCCTAGATTCTTGGCCACAAGATAATTTTACCGAAAGATCGAGCTGAAGAACGTGGAGGATTCGTATGGCTGAAGCAACCACAACCGCCCCGCGCCGGCCGCCGGCATTCATGAACAAGCTGATCGGCGTGGTACTGCGCTCGCCGCTGCACGGCCTGGTGAGCAAGGATCTCCTCTTGCTGACATTCACCGGCCGCAAGAGCGGCGCCTCAATCACGACGCCGGTCACATACACCCGCAGCGGCGAGCGCCTGCTGGTGTTCACCGGCTCGCCCTGGTGGAAAAACCTGCGCGGCGGCGCGCCGGTGACGCTGCGGCTGCGCGGCCGCGTGGTGCGCGCCACCGCCGAGGTGTCGGAGGACTCCGCCACGGTGCTGGCCGAGACGCGCGCCTACCTGGCGCGCAAGGGCGTGAGCAACGCGCGCATGATCGGCCTGTCGCTCGACTCGACGCGCGAGCCGACCGACGCAGAGCTGCGGGCGGCAATCAATGGCCGCGTGGCGATCTACATTACTACTGAATAGGGAGGCAATCGTATGGAATCGACACTTTCGCATTCGGCGGCCGCTTCACCCGAGCAGGTCGCGCTGGGCAAGCTGGCGTGGGCCGGCCCGCTGGCGATAGCCGCGGCCGTCGTCGCGAATCTAGTTGTACGCGTGATCGCCGTCGCGCTGCTGAACCCGGCACCCGAGGTCATAGCGCTGGGCTGGGGGCCGCCGATCATCTTCACGTTTGCCGGCGTGCTGGGCGCGGTGATTGTATTCGCGCTGATCGGCCGCTTCGCGCGGCGCCAGCCGATCGCGCTGTTTCGGCGCGTGGCGCTTGTCGCGCTGATCGTATCGCTCATCCCGAACACGCTTATACTGTTCAACCCGCAGGCGGCGCCGTTCCCTGGCGCCACCGCCGGGGTGGTGCTCGCGCTCTCGCTGATGCACGTGCTCGCCTGGGCGATCAGCGTGGGCGTGCTGACGCGCTACGCTCGCCGGTAGGCCTCTAGCTTGGCTCGAATACCAAGGCCAGCGGAATAGCCACGAAGACTCAAAGACTCGAAGGCGCTCGGAGGCCATACATTCTTCGGGTCTTCGTGGCTAGTTGAGCGAGGCTACACATGCGTCCCCGCTGGCATACAAGGCTAGCGGGGCCGCGTCGCCAGCGCGCGCGGCCGCAGCGAAGCAGCCGACGCGCGGTACAGCGATCGGTAGACGAGTATCGCGATCGCGACGTATGCCAGCGTCTTCGGGATCATCAGCATGCCGATCATCGGCGCGCGCTGCACCCAGAACACCACTGGCAGGTAGCACGCGTACGATACCAGGATCAGCCGGCCGATCCAGCGGAACAGCCGGTCGCCGTGGGCCTGGGCATCGCGCAGCATCAGGAAGGCCACGCCCAGCCCCTGCACGATCAGCGGCAGGTTGCGGTACAGCGACCACGGCTGCGGCGGCACCGATTGCTCCCAGGCGTTCTGCGGAAACGCCATGATCGCCAGCCGCGCCACGCCCGCGCCGAGTAGCACCAGCGCAGCAATACCCCAGCCATGGCCGAAGCGCACCCGCCAGCTGTCGAGCACCAGCATGTAGAACAGCGTGAGCGTGGTAGCGGTGGCCAGCGCGCCAGCGCCTACCAAGCTCACCGATGCGCTCCCCAGCGCCAGCCTGGCGTCGAGCCCGCCTAGCGCATACGCAAGCACCCGCAGCCCTACGTGGCCGGTGTCGCCCAGCGCCAGCAGCGCGAATGCTGCCAGCATCCGGCGCGCCACCGGCGCGTCGCGGCCGGCTACGCTGGCACGCCGCGCGAACATCGCCGCCACCAGCCACCATACCACTAGGAGGTACGCGATGTTGAAGCCAACCTCGACCCACATCCGCATGCGCTCACTCATAGCTGCCTCCACACCTGCTTGGTTCATCCACACGCTTCTCACACTAAATCCGGCTGATCACTTGCGTGGTGGCAGATTCGTGCGTGGCTTCCGCCCCCCGCAATTTTGTTAGGACTTACGCAGTTGGCGCGCTCAGCCTTCGGCAGAGCGGTACTATCTTCGTGTACGGTATGCGGTTTTTCCGCGCTCCGCGCGGAAAAACCGCATACAGAAGATAGAGGAGTACCATGCTGCCGCAGGCGCAATCTCGTCGCTTGAGGAAGCCGAACAGCGCAAGTGCGTAACTCCTATTTGTTTGCGATGTTCTACCCGGCTTCGCCGGGTAGAACATCGCAAAACGAAAGTGATCAAACGGAGTTGGTATCAGTGTACGCCCGCGCGGTGGCGTGGTGCGGGAAGAAACCAGCACGCGCCGGGCACATTTCTTTACTGGCTGGTGAACGCTTTGGCCCCGCGCGTAGCGAGATCTTTTCGCCCATGCCGGCTGCTCTGCACTACAATCGGCAGAAGCAAAGGAGTATGTATGCGTACCGATACCCCGCCGGCTAGCGTGCTGGCCCGCCGTGCCTTTCGCGCGTTCAACCGCTTCATGGTGCTGCTGTGGCGGCTGGGCCTGGGGCCCTGGCTTAATGCGTGGCCTTCGGTTGGCGGCCGGATCATGGTGCTGACGCACACCGGGCGCGCCAGCGGCCAGCGCCGCCGCACGCCGCTGAACTACACCATCGCCGACGGCGATATCTTCTGCGCCGCCGGCTTCGGCCCCGGCTCCGACTGGTATCGCAACATCCTGCGTGCGCCGGATGTCGAGCTATGGCTGCCCGATGGCTGGTGGGCAGGCGTTGCCGAGGATGTATCGGGCTGTGCCGAGCGGCTGCCGCTGCTCCGCGCGGTGCTGCGCGCGAGTGGCTTTGCTGCGCGCCTGGCTGGCATCGACCCCGATCGGCTGGACGATGCCGCGCTCGCCCGCGCCACCTCCGGCTACTGCCTGGTGCGCATCCGCCGCGCTGCCGCGCGCACTGGCCCCGGCGGCCCCGGCGACATGGCCTGGCTCTGGCCGAGCGCGACGCTGCTGCTGCTGGCGCTGCGCCTGCGGCCACGGCGCGCGCGGCTATAGCCGGGAGCAGCGATAGTGATATGACTCTTCTCGCTACACTGTTCGGCTCCCTCAAATAGGCGCGTTTGCCTGCGGCAGCACGGTACTCAGCCATCGTTGTGTGCGGCTTTTCCGCGCGAAGCGCGGAAAAGCCGCACATCGATACAGTATCAAGAAGCGCTCCCCGCTCTGCGCTCATTCGCTCGCCCGCCGGTTGTCGAGCGTTTACCGCAGGGCCACACATCTGCACGCTGCTGTGGCCGGCCTTTCGATTAGACTGAGGCGATTGGCGCTGTGATATGGATCTCGCAAGGAGGCGAACCATGAGCCACCCCAACCCTCAGACAATGGGCCAGCAGTTTGGCCGGCGATCGTGGGCCGAGCCCTGGAAGATCAAGATGGTCGAGCCGCTGCGCATGATCTCGCGCGACGAGCGGGCGCGCGCGCTGGCCGAAGCTGGCTACAACACCTTTCTGCTGCGCTCCGACGACGTGTATATCGACTTGCTGACCGACAGCGGCACCAGCGCAATGAGCGACCGCCAGTGGGCTGGCATGCTGCTCGGCGACGAGGCATACGCCGGTAGCCGCAACTTCTACCACCTCGAAGAGGCGATTCAGCACTACTACGGCTACCGCTATGTCGTGCCTACGCACCAGGGGCGCGGCGCCGAGCACCTGATCAGCCAGGCGGCGATCCGGCGCGGCCAGTTCGTGCCTGGCAACATGTACTTCACCACCACGCGCCTGCACCAGGAGCTGGCCGGCGGCATCTTCGCCGACGTGATCATCGACGAGGCGCACGATCCCAGCAGTTTGCACCCGTTCAAAGGCAATATCGACCTCGGCAAGCTCGAGGCGCTGATCCGGCGCGAAGGCGCTGAGAAGATCGCGTATGTGAGCCTGGCCGGCACCGTGAACATGGCCGGCGGCCAGCCGGTAAGCATGGCGAATGTGCGCGAGCTGCGCGCGCTGTGCGATCGCTACGGCGTGCGCCTGTTCCTCGACGCCACGCGCATGGTCGAGAATGCCTTCTTCATCCAGGAGCGCGAGCCAGGCTACGCCGAAACGCCGATCGCCACGATCGTGAAGGAGTTCTGCGGCTACACCGACGGCGCCTGGATGAGCGCCAAGAAGGACAACCT
>CALLYN010000804.1 GCA_937858455.1 uncultured Kouleothrix sp. | reverse complement strand
GTTTGGGGGCGGCGAAGCCGCCCCCAAATTTCTTATTGTGTTGCACTTTGGTGGGGGTTTGAGGGCGGCGAAGCCGCCCCCAAATTTCTGATTGTGCTGCACTACGTGGCGAAGCCACGTAGTGCAGCACAATCTATACGTGATCAAGCCAGCAGCGTATAAAAAGGCCGGTGATCGCCAAATACCAAGCGGCGATCACCGGCAACTATTTGTGGTCGATTTTGCTCTCATCATCACGCCGGTGGGGCCGGCATCTACTCCACCCCGGAGCTAATGCAAGACGTTTGAGCTTTTGTTATACTCCGATCCCCGCCCGGTCGAGCAGGGCCTCAACCTCGGGAAACTCGCCGCCTGGCTCGTTGCTGCCCAGGCTCTGCTGGTGTGCGATATGCCGCCGGTAGGGCGAGGCGATCCGCTCGGCCTCGGCCACCATCGCCGCATAGGTCGCGGCGTCCATCTGTGCCGGTGGCTGCGGCGCTCGGCTGCCACGGAACGGCGCTTTCAATATCGCAAGCGCGCCGGAACGCATAAATGTAAACAGCGATTTCATTTTCTTGCCTTCCTGGTACTCTATCGGGCTTTCCTATAAAAACGCACGAGCCTGGCATTTTAGGTATGCCGCCAGATGAACGTTTAGAAATACTATCGTCGGTAATATCCACGTCTGATACAGCCTGTTACGTGCTATCACACGCGATCTTCTGCGTTTCGATTCGGCTGTGCAATGGCGGGGTTCGGGGGCGGCATTGCCGCCCCCAAATTTCGTTTTCCTGTGCGGCGCTCGGCTTTGCCGGGCGCCGCACAGGAAAACACAAGTAATCAAAGGGCATCACAATACGGAAGCGCTCAAACGGAGTTGGTACAGTGGATGGCTATGGTGTCGCGGGCGGCTCCAGCAGCTCCCGCAGCTGGTCGCGCTGCACCTTGCCGCCGGCGTTGCGCGGCAGACCCGCCACAACCCGCACCAGGCGCGGCGTCTTGTAGCCGGCCAGGCGCGCCCGGCAGAACGCTATAAGCTCGGCTGGGGCCGCCGCCGCGCCAGCGTGCAGCACCACCGCCGCCGCCGGCGCCTGGCCCCAATCGGCATCCGGCAGCCCTACCACCGCAGCCTCGGCGACCGCCGGGTGCTCGAGCAGCGTGGCCTCGATCTCGGCCGGGTACACATTCTCGCCGCCCGAGATGATCAGGTCGCTGCGCCGGCTTACTACGTACAGAAACCCCTCCTCGTCGAGGTAGCCCAGGTCGCCCGTGTGCAGCCAGCCCGCGCGCAGCGCCTCGGCGGTGGCTTCGGGCCGGTTCATGTAGCCGCGCATCACCGTCGGTCCGCGCACCACAATCTCGCCAACTGCGCCGGATGCGGCGGGCGAGCCGTCGCGCTCGATCCGCAGCATCGTGGGCAGCAGCGGCTGCCCGGCCGAGCCCAGCTTGCGTAGCGCGTCGGCGGGCGCCAGCGTGGCAACCTGCGACGCCGCCTCGGTCAGGCCGTAAGTTTGCGCTACCGGCAGCCCGCGCGCGGCGCAGGCTTCGAGCAGCGGCTGTGGCGCCGGGCCTCCGCCAAGCAGCAGGCAGCGCAGCGCCGCCGGGTATGCTGCTGCGCCGCGCGCATCGAGCATGCGCCGCACCATCGTGCTCACCACCGACACGATCGTGATGCCGTCTTCGTCGATCGCCCGGTTCGCCTCGGCCGGGTCGAACGCCCGCAGCAGCACCAGCGGAATGCCGTAGATCGCGGCGCGCACCACGATCGACAGCCCGCCCACATGGAACAGCGGCAGCATTGCCAGCCAGCGGTCGTCGGCATGCGTGCCCAGGTTCAGCGCCGAGCCCACCGCGCTCCACCAGTAGTTGCCGTACGTCAGCATCGCGCCTTTGGGCCGCCCGGTGGTTCCCGAGGTGTAGATGATCGTAAACACTGCGTCGAGGTCGATGGTTGAAAGCAGCTCGGTGTCTGCCTGGCGCTGTGCCATCAGCTCGGCCACGCTGGCGGCCTGAAACCCCGCCGCCAACCCGGCGCGCGCGTCGATTGCCAGGGCGGCATTGGCGTCGTCGTAGATCAGCAGCCGCGCGCCCGCGTCGGCCAACTGCCAGGCTAGCTCGGGCGCGGCCAGGCGCGTATTCAGCGGCGCGAGCGCGATCCCCAGGCGCGGCGCGGCGTGCAGCAGCGCCACGAACTCGGGGCTGTTGCTTATTAGCAGCGCCACGCGGTCGCCGG
>CALLYN010000803.1 GCA_937858455.1 uncultured Kouleothrix sp. | reverse complement strand
TGCCGGGCGTGGTGGCGCGGCGGATCGCGCCCGACGCGCTCAGCCGGCTGAGCGCGCGGCTGCCGCAGGGCGTCGCGGTGATCGGCGGCACCAACGGCAAAACCACCACCGCGCGCATGCTCGCCAGCATCCTGAGCGACGACGGCCGGCGTGTGCTGCACAACCGCGCCGGCGCCAACCTGGTGACGGGGCTCACCGCCACGGCGCTGGCCGGCAGCTCGCTGGCCGGGCGGGTGCGCGCCGACATCGGCCTGTTCGAGACCGACGAGGCCGCGCTGCCGCAGGCGCTGGCCGAAACGCGCCCGCGCCTGGTGCTGCTGCACAACCTGTTCCGCGACCAGCTCGACCGCTACGGCGAGGTCGATACGATCGCCACGAAATGGCGTGCCGCGCTGGCCCAGCTGCCGCCCGGCGCCACAGTGCTGCTGAACGCCGACGATCCGGCGGTGGCGGCCCTGGGCGAGGGTCTAGGCGCGCGGGTGCTGTACTACGGCCTTGAAGACACGCGCCACGCTGGTGGCGGCGCCACGCACTTCGCCGACTCGCAGTTCTGCCGCAGGTGCGGCGCGCCCTACACCTACTCGGCGCTGTTCTACGCGCACATCGGCCACTACGCCTGCCCGCAGTGCGGCCAGCGCCGCCCCGACCCGCAGTTCAAGCTCGCGCGGCTGGAGCTTGGCGGCACCACAGGCAGCCGGCTTATCCTGAGCTACAGCGCCATCCCGGCCAGCGGCTACCTCGAGATTGGCCTGCCGCTGCCGGGGCTGTACAACGCGCTGAACGCGCTGGCCGCTGCTGCAGCCGGGCTGCTGCTGGGCGTGGCGCCCGCGCGCATCCGCGCCACGCTCGAAGGCTTCAGCGCCGCGTTCGGGCGCATCGAGCGAGTGGACGCGGGCGGGCGGCCGCTGCTGCTGGCGCTGATCAAAAACCCGGTGGGCGCCAGCGAGACGGTGCGCATGCTCGCAGGCGAGCAGCCGGCCGCCAGCTCCCAATTGCCGGCTGGCGATGGCCTGCACCTGCTGATCGCGATCAACGACAAGTTCGCCGACGGCACGGATGTGTCGTGGCTGTGGGACGCCGACTTCGAGCGGCTGGCCGGGCGCGTGGCTGCGGCCGTGGTGAGCGGCACGCGCGCCGCCGACATGGCGGTGCGGCTGAAGTACGCCGGGGTGCCGGCCGAGCAGATCGGCGCCGACGCCGACCTGGCGCGCGCGCTCGACCTTGCGCTGGCGCGGCTGCCGCAGGGCGCCACGCTCTACGCCCTGCCGACGTACACCGCCATGCTTGAGCTGCGCGCCGAGCTGGCGCGGCGCGGCTGGGTGCGCCCGTTCTGGGAAGATTAAAGTCGGCTCCGAATTCGCTGCGCTTGTCTATAGCGGAACCCTTTCGCCGCCGCCGCCGTCTTTGAGCTACGACATACAAAATGCTCAAGACACAGGAGGTCGGCGATGGATCCAATCACACATTCTACCCGGCGGGCCTCGTTGATTGTACTGGCCCTGGCGCTGCTGCTGCCGCTGCTGGCAGCCTGCGGCGGCGCTGCTGTGGCGCCGCAGGCCGCGCCCATACCTGCCCCGGCCGAGGCGGCGGCGGCGATCGAGGATGCGCGGGCGGCGGGCGGGCGGGTGATCCCGGTCGGGACGACGGCACCGCACCTGCTCCCTGCGGCTACGAGGCCTTGGTGGAGGCCGCCCGCGAAGACTGTAAGCGCCCTGGGCCGCACCGGAACGCCTTCAGACGCTGGACAGCTTTCCCTGGCTGCTCCTGTCGGTCACCCTTTCGCAGGGCCGGTAGCTCACAAAACATAAGCGCCGCTTCCCCTACTGTCCTGAGCTGAATCGGGACTTCAGATGGCGGAACGCCATCGAGACACGGGCCGACGGCGGGGTCGGTTCCGGCGGCTGCTCCGCCTCGACGACGAGCCAACCGCGGTAGTTGCCATGCTGCACGAACTCGGCGATCGCTCCCAGGTCGAGTCGCATCCCGGCAGTCACCAGTCGCGCGGTTTTTGCCCTGGTGTCGAGCAGCAGTCGGTCGTGTCCGACCAGCTTGCGCGCCTTCGCAAGCAGCTCGGGTTCGGGTAGCTTTCGCTCGCGTCTGGCTCGACGCCAGAGCTTCGCGGGCTTTTTCGGTGAAACGATTCAAATCCATAGTGTAAACCTCCGCAAATTGGAGGGGTGTGTGGTGTGTAATGATTCAGGCAATTGTCATG
>CALLYN010000802.1 GCA_937858455.1 uncultured Kouleothrix sp. | reverse complement strand
GCGCCCTCGGCCTCGCCGGCCGCGCCCGGCGCGGTAAGCCTGAGCAGCGCCGGGTCGGCGCGCTGCAGGTACGCCACCACGCCGCCCGTCACCACCAGCTCGGCCAGGCCAGCGATCGTCAGGTGGCCGATTGCCATGGCCGGGATCGCCACGCTCAGCGGGTAGGGCGCGTACAGCGGCGCGCCAGTCGCGTCCTTGAACAATATTGGCTGAATGCCGAACTCGACCGCCGCCAGCAGCGCGGCGACATTGATCGCGGCATAGCCGGCAATCGCCGCCGCGACGACCCGGCGGGTTGAGGTGATCTCTGTGCGACCGGCGATCGCGCGATACACCCAGTAGGCCACTAACGAGCCGACGATCGCCATGTTGAAGCAGTTCGCGCCAAACGCCGTCACGCCGCCGTCGCCGAAGAACAGCGCCTGGATGAGCAGGGCAACCGACACCGCCAGCATCGAGCCCCACGGCCCGAGCACAATCGTCGCGATGCCCATGCCTACGGCGTGGCCGGTGGTGCCGCCAGGCAGCGGCAGGTTGAACATCATGATCACGAACGAGAAAGCCGAGAACACCGCCAGCAGCGGCACCAGCCGGCTGTTGAGCATTCGCTGCACCCGCCGCAGCGCGGTGTACCAGAACGGTGCCGCCGCTACATACAGCGTCGCGCACGTCGCTGGGCTCAGGTAGCCGTCGGGGATATGCATACTCGCCTCCTGTGGGTGCCATGGGCGCACCGCTAGCCGCAACTATTCCCTGTTGCAACTATTCTCATCTGCGGGAAGTCGCGGCTACTATACGCTGCGCCAGCCGCATTGTCAACTGGCGAGCGCCGGCTTTCTTCTCCACTGAACATACGTACGCATGGGGCCGATTGGACGTATCTGCGGCAAGCAGTATTGGCGCGCGACACACTTCTACCAGTGTATGCGCAGCTGGCGGCGCGCGTGGATGGCGCGCCGGCCTTTGGGAGCGTGTAGAGAGCTGAACACTCGCTGTATTCGGGGGCTCGGGGCCGATGAATACTTGCTGTATTCTGGGGGTTCGGGGGCGGCTTCGCCGCCCCCGAAGTTTGTTTGTGCGCTGCCCTGCTTGGCAAAGCCAGGCAGGGCAGCGCACAAACAAAACTGATCAAGAGGTAGCTCTAGGCATTGCCAAGGATCAGGCAGGCCTCGGGGGGGAAGCTGACGGTGATCTGCTGGCCGCGCGCGGGCGGGTTGAGATGCGGGTTATTCACTTCGTCGAACTGCAGCGCCTGCTCGCCGAAGCGCACGCGCACGCGCACCGTCGGCCCCAGGAACATAACATCTTCGACGGTGCCGGCGAGGCGGTTAGTGCTGTTGGGCACGCTGTCGGCCGCGCCGTCGATCGAGATGATCTCGGGGCGCAGCGCCAGGTTGATCGGCTGGCCGGCGCCGACATCGCCCAGTGGCTTGGACGCGCGGATCTCCTGGCCGTCGATCGTCAGCCGCCCCTCGGCCGCGCTGGCGACGTGCGCCGAGAGCACATTCAGCGTGCCGACGAACGAGGCGACAAAGCGCGTGGTCGGGAAGTTGTAGATCTCGAACGGCGTGCCGATCTGCTCGATCCGGCCGTTGCTCATCACCACGATCCGATCCGAGAGCGACAGCGCCTCTTCCTGGTCGTGCGTCACATAGATCGTCGTGATGCCAAGCTGGCGCTGGATCGAGCGGATCTCGTTGCGCAGCGACACGCGGATCTTGGCGTCGAGCGCCGAGAGCGGCTCGTCGAGCAGCAGCACCTGCGGCTGGATGGCCAGCGCGCGCGCCAGCGCCACGCGCTGCTGCTGCCCGCCCGAGAGCTGGTAGGGGTAGCGCGCGCCAAACTCGGGCAGGTGCACCGTGCGCAGCATCTCCTCGACGCGCGCGGCGATCTCGCCGGCCGGCTTGCGCGCCACCTTCAGCCCAAAGCCGATATTATCGGCCACGGTCATGTTCGGGAACAGCGCATACGACTGGAAGACCATGCCGACATTGCGGCGGTTGGGCGGCATGCCGGTCACATCGGCGCCATTGATCCGGATCGTGCCCGACGTGGGCGTCTCGAAGCCGGCGATCATGCGCAGCGTGGTGGTTTTGCCGCAGCCGCTTGGGCCGAGAAACGAGATGAACTCGCCGCGCTCGACCTCAAGGTTGAAGTTTTCGACCGCGACCGACTGCGCAAAGCCTTTGCGTACGTTCTTGAGATCGAGAAACGCCATACACGCTCCATCTGGCAAATGCTGAGTGCGCGCTGCCAAGGCTTACGGCGGCACTACGCTCGCGGCTCCGAAGCTATCGCACCCCGCCAAGCTGCGTCTGGCCCGGCGCACCGCGGCCAAGGAACTGGATCAGCGCGACAGTGCCCCAGGTGAGCCCAAAGCTGAGGATCGCCAGCGCCGACGGCTCGTACACCGCGCTGCTGGCCTTGAGGTTCATATACGGGCCGAACGCGGGCTGGGCCAGCAGCGATGCGATCGTGTACTCGCCCATCACGATCGCGAAGCTCAGGAACGCGCCGCTGAGCAGCGCGATGCGCACATTCGGGAAGATCACCCGCAGCAGGATCGTCGCCCAGCTCGCGCCAAGGCTCTGCGCCGCCTCGGTGAGCGTGCGCACGTCGATCGCGCGCAGGCCGGTGTCGATCGCGCGGTACATATACGGGAACGACAGCACCACGTAGCTCGCCACCAGCAGCGAATAGCCGCCGGCGCGGCTATTTAGCAGCGTGCTGCTATACGTGCGGATCAGGCCGAACACCAGCACCACCGCCGGCACCACAAACGGCAGCAGCGTAACGAACTCGACAACCGGGCGCAGGCGCGGCACGCGCAGCTGCACCCAGTACACCGTCGGCACGATCAGCAGCGCGCTGATCACGATCGTCAGCAGCGCGGCCTGGAGCGAGAACGTAAAGCTCTGGTAGAAGAACGTATCGTCGAACACATTCGCATAGGCGTCGAAGCTCAGCACGCCCTTGCGCGCGCGCAGCGAGAAGTCGAACGTGGCGATCAGCGGCACGAAAAAGTACAGCAGGCCAAGCACGACCCAAACCCACGGCCAGAAATGACGTTTTCTCATCGCAGCTTCTTTATCGCGATCATAGATGAGCGCCTGCCGCGCGCAGCCCGCGACCGGCAAGCGGCCATTAGCTTCGGAGCCAGCGGGCGGTCTTGCGCTGCAGCCAGGTGTACGCCCCGATGCACACGATCATCACAAATACCATCCCCAGCGCCAGCGCGTTGCCCAGGCCGGGGTTGTGCAGCGCGTCGCCGCTAATCTGCGCGCTGATCAGGATCGTCACCAGGTTGCCCTGGCCGCCGGTGAGCGCGTAGGCGGTGGCCTGCGCGCCAAAGGCGTTGCCGAACAGCAGAATCGTCGTGCCGAGCAGCGAGGGCAGCAGGATGGGCAGCGCCACGTAGCGCCAGTATTGCCAGTTGGTCGCGCCGAGGTTCTCGGAGGCCTCGCGCCACTCGCGCTTGAGCCCGTCGAGCGCCGGTGCCATGATCAGGATCATCAGCGGCAGCTGAAAGTAGGTGTAGGTGAGCGTCAAGCCCCAGAAGCTGTACAGGTTAAACCCCAGGCGGTACAGGTCGACCCCCAGGCCCGAACGCAGCAGCACGGTGATCAGCCCAAGGCGCCCGAGTGTCGAGATAAACGCGAACGCCAGCGGCACGCCGGCGAAGTTCGAGGCGATGCCCGAGAACGTGAGCAGAAAGGCGCGCAGAAACCCCGGCAGCCCGCCGATCGTCACGGCGTAGGCCACCAGAAAGCCGAAAATGCCGCCGGCGAGCGCGGTGACAAAGCTCAGGCGGATGCTCGAGATGTACGAGTTGAGGATGAACGGCTGCGCCAGCCCGGCGATATTCGCCAGCGTGAAGTTCCCGGCCTCGTCGAAAAAGCTGTTGATCGCGATCGACGCGGCGGGCAGGAGCAGAAACGCCAGCGCGAACAGAAAAAACGGCAGCACGCCCAGCCAGGCCCAGCTGCGGCGCGGGGCGGCCGCTGGCATGCCTGGCGCGTCGCGGGTATCGGCCTGAACCAGCTGGGACATAGCGACCCTCTTTACAGAACCGAGAACCGAGAACCGAGAACCTGCGGCCGGCTCTTCGTTCTCGGTTCTTGGTTCTTTCGGCCAGTGTTACTTCACATCCGCGCCAACCGACTTATCCCAGCCCTCGGTGATGACTTTCTTCGAGGCGTCGATCTGCGCCAGGGTGGGGAACAGCGCCTTGGCGTAGAGTTCGGCCGGCGGCAGCTTCGAGGCCAGGTCGGCCGGCACCACATTGCGCTTCACCAGGTCGTCGTAGCGCACCGGGTGCGAGTAGCCCTTCAGCCAGATCAGCTGGCCTTCGTCGGAGTACAGGAACTCCATCCACAGCTTGGCGGCGTTGGGGTGCGGCGCGTAGGCGCTGATCGCCTGCACGTACACGCCGGCCAGCACGCCCGACTTCGGCACCACCACGGCGATCTCGGGGTTGCCCTTGGTGCTGTCGCGGTTGCTGAGGGCGTTGTAGTCCCAGCGCAGCGCGATCGGCGTTTCGCCCTTGGCCACGGTGGCCGGCTTGGCGATCACCGGCACGAAGTTGCCGGCGTCGTTCAGCTTCTTGAAGAAATCCAGGCCGGGCTGGGCGTTGTCGGCCGAGCCGCCATTGCCGAGCGCGGCGGCCCACACCGCGTTGATCGCCTGGCTGGATTTGCGCGGGTCGCCGGCCAGCGCGATCTGGCCCTTGTAGTCGGCCTTCAGCAGGTCGGCCCAGTCCTGCGGCACGTTTGAAACCACCTGCTTGTTGACCTCAAACGCCATCACGCCATAGTAGTCGCCGTACCAGTAGCCGTCGGGATCCTTCAGCGCGGCCGGGATCGTCTCCCAGGTGCTGACCTTGTACGGCTGCAGCAGGTTGTCCTTCTTCGACGACTCGCCGAACGCGAAGCCGACGTCGATCACATCGGGCGCCTGCGGGCCTTTGTTGTCCTTGTTGGCCTTGATCGCCTCGACCTCGTCGGCCGAGCCGGCGTCGGGGTTCAAGTCGTTCAGCTTCAGGAACGGGTACTTGGCCTTGAACTTCTCTTTCATCTCGCCGTAGTTCGACCAATCGTTTGGCAGCGCGATGACCGTCAGCTCGCCTTCTTTCTTGGCGCCTTCGACCAGCGCGTCCAGCGCGGCGTTGCCGCTGGCAGCCGCGCCGCCGCCGCTGGCAGCCGGTGCGGCCGTGGGGGCGGTTGTGGTGGCCGCGGGGCTGCCGCAGGCCGCCACCAGCGCGCTGAAGCCAGCCGCTGTGGTGATCTTGAGGAAGCGCCGCCGGTTCAGGTTGCCTTTGGACATCTGTTTCCTCCGTTGTGTGCGAAGAGCATCTACACCTGAACAACACGATCGATGCGGCGGGCGGCCCCGCAGGCTGGGCATACCTACGGCCGCCGGGCCTATCGATGTGTCGACTCAGACAGCAACGCCGGTGCAGGCGAGGCGTGCGGGCCGGCTTGGTACAGGGTTCGGTTCGGAGAAGTACGCCTAGTGTATGCTATCCATGCGAGGCTGTCAAATCGAATCGTACCTTTGTCTGGTTAATGGTCTATTGGCACACCATTAAGCGTACGTAAAATAGCGCGTCAGAAACGCTTCGGCGGCGAGCGGTGCGGCCGCGCAAGGTGCCTCGCGCGGCTGTGGTTGTGCTCGCTATTGGCCCGGTGGCTTCGCCGATTTCGTGCGCGTCGGTACGCCGTGCTGGCTGGCTCAGGCAATACGCACGGCTCGTGCAACGTCTTTCGACCTCTCCCCCTCGCCCCCCTCTCCCGCGCGCGGGAGAGGGGGGCGAGGGGGGTGAGGGCCGACTTTGCACGAGCCCTGAGGCAACACGGCGG
>CALLYN010000801.1 GCA_937858455.1 uncultured Kouleothrix sp. | reverse complement strand
GCGCAGCCGCCGGCTGGCGGCCACCTCGCGGCGCCAGTTGAGGCCGATGTCGAACGGGCCGGCCGACACCAGCTCCTCGGGGGCCCGCCCGCGCCGGTTGCCTGCCACGTAGCAGGTGGACACGGCCACCAGGTGAGGTGTGATCCCCAGCGCGGTGAGCGTCTCGGCGATGCGTACCGGGCCCATCAGGTTGATCTCCACCGCGCTGTCGAGCGGGGAGTCGAACGAGACGGCGGCCGCCGAGTGGATCACCGTCTGGCAGGAGGCGAGGATCGCCCGGTCGGCGTCGTTCAACCCCAGACCGTCGGAGCTGACGTCGCCGGTGATCGTGGTGATCCGCCGCTCGGCCATCTCCTCGAACGACTCGCCACCGTCGGCTGCCGCCCGGCGCAGGCGGTCGAAGGCGTCGTTCTTCAGGATCTCCCGGCGCACCCGCTCGCTGGCGGAGTGCCGCTTGCCGGCACGCACCAGCAGGACCAGCTCACAGTCCGGGACGCAGCGCAGCAGCCGCTCGATGAGGGCCGTGCCGACGAAGCCGGTCCCACCGGTGATGGCGAGGCGCGTACCTGCGAGTGACTCGGCGAACATGACCGTCCCTGTCTAGCACATCTCTCTACCAACTGGTAGAGGGACGCCCTAGTGTTGGGTGGGTGAAGCACGGCACCCGCCAGCGCATCCTCGACGCCGCCACGGACCTGTTCGGCCTGCGCGGCGTGGATGCGGTCAGCCTCGACGTCATCGCCACCGAGGTGGGCGTGGCCAAGCAGACGTTGCTGTACTGGTTCCCGAGCAAGGACGACCTGGTCCAGTCGGTGCTCGCCGGGGCCGTCGCGGAACTCGCCGTGCTCATCGAGGCGGCCGTGCGCGCCGCGCCAACCCCCGAGTGGGCGCGCCTCACGGCCGATGGCGTCGCGTTCATCTTTCTGCTGGTGGCCGGCTTTGCCGCGCTGCTCGACGTCGATCTGCGCCTCTCGACGCCGCGCGAGCTTGCCGGCACCGCGCTGCTGCTGCTGGCGGCCTTTGGCGTCGGCGCGGCTGCGCTGCTGATCGCCCCGCTGCGCGAATCGCTGATCGGCCAGGTGGCCGTGGCCGCGCCGGCCTACTGCGGCGCGCTGGCGCTGGCGCTGCTGCTGCCGCGCCTGTTCGACCTGTACGACTCGCGCTTGATCTGGGCCTGGGTGCTGCTCTGGTGCGCCGCGCTGGTGCAGACGGCCGCGTACGTCGCCGATCTGAGCGGCCGGCCCTCGCTGCTGGGCGTCCTGGCGGCTGGGCTGTGGGCCGGCGGCTGGCTGGTGCACCTCGCGACACTGCGCCAGATCGCGCCCGACGAGCTTGCCTGGCCGCACGAGCCCAGCATCAGCGAGCAGCAGCGCCTTACCCGCGCGTTTCAGTTTTGCTACGCCGGCTGCTATGGCCTGCTGCTCGCGGTGTATGGCGCCCGCCGCACCCGCGCGCTCGACGACCGCATGGATGTGCTGGCCGCCACCGCCAACTGGGACGTGACGCTCGACCGCGAGCGCGTGCGTATCAGCCCGCTGGTGCAGGCCCTGCCGCTCGACCTCCAGGGCGCGCGCTATGCCGAGGTGCTGCGCTATGCCGTCGCTACCGTCGAGTCGATCGCTGGCGCCACCTTCGCCCGCCGCGCAATCCAGGCCGCCTACGACGCGCTGCCCTGGCCCGAGCGCGAAACCGCCAGCCGCTACTGCTTCCCCGATACCCCCTGGGCGCGCGCGCTCTCGAATGCGTTCGGCGATGTGCGCGCCGCGCGCCTGCGCCTGCTGCGCCAGGTCGACGAGTTCCTGGCCTGCGACGACGACGAGCTGGCGGCGCTGGCTCACGCGATCGAAGAGCGCCAGGCGCTGGCCGGCGCGCTGCTGCTCGGCCCCGGCGAGCGCGCCCCCGGCGTGTGGGTTGTCGAGGCTGGCGAGGTCACGGCTATGCGCAACGGTATGCTCGCCGCCGAGCTGCACCGCGGCGACTCGTTCGGCGCCGAGTTTCTCGATGCCGACGCGCCCAGCGACGCATTCTACCGCGCCGCGATCGACTCCGGCCTGCTGTTTATTCCGGCCGCCGAGGTCCGCGCCTTCGCGCGGCGCGGCGGGCAATCGGCCACGGCGCGCGATGCTGCCGCGCGGCTGAAGCTGCTCGAGCGCGTGCCGATCTTCGCCGAGCTGCCGCGCAATACCCTGCGCGGCCTGGCCAACATCGCCCGCCAGCAGCAGTTCCCGGCGCGTGCGGTGATCGTGCGCCAGGGCACGCCCTCGGGCGTGTTCTACCTCATCCGCCAGGGCCGCGCCACCGTGCTGGCCCGCGCCGAGCCGCAGGGCGACGAGCCGGCCAAGGTTCATACGATCGCCCAGCTCGGCCCCGAAGAGTTCTTCGGCGAGATCGAGCTGCTGCGCGGCACCCCGCCGGTCGCTAGCGTGGTGTCGCTCACGCCGCTGGTGGTGCTGGCGCTGCCGCACGCCGCAGTGCACGCCTTTCTTGTCGGCGATGGCCAGGTGGCCCGTGGGCTCGAGCAGGTCGGCACCGGGCGCCTGATCGCACTGCGCGAGGAAACTGGCGCCCATAGCCAAGAGCAGGGATAGCGACCTGCCGATTGACCCTGAGCGCATCACGGTGGCAGAGCTAGCGATCCTGTCGATTGACCCCGGAGCGTATCACGGTGATCGAGTGTTCTAAGTGCGGGCTGTCATACATCCGAACCAGGTTTGACGAAAAACAGAAGACGAATCAACGCCGTCCTCCGTCCTCCGTCCTCCGTCTTCCGTCTTCCGTCCTTTCTGTGCTCTGCTGACGAATCAACGCCGTCCTCCGTCCTCCGTCCTTCGTCCTTTCTGTGCTCTGCTGACGAATCAACGCCGTCCTTCGTCCTCCGTCCTCCGTCCTTTTTGTGCTCTGCTGACGAATCAACGCCGTCCTTCGTCCTCCGTCCTCCGTCCTTCGTCCTTTCTGTGCTCTGCTGACGAATCAACGCCGTCCTCCGTCCTCCGTCCTTCGTCCTTTCTGTGCTCTGCTGACGAATCAACGCCGTCCTTCGTCCTCCGTCCTCCGTCCTTTCTGTGCTCTGCTGACGAATCAACGCCGTCCTTCGTCCTCCGTCCTTCGTCCTCCGTCCTCCGTCCTTTCTGTGCTCTGCTATAGTACGCCACTGCCACGTTTTTCATCGTGTGAGCGTCTTCTCATTGCCGCGTCACCCGCGTGCCGTCGCGCGCCGCTGGGCGGCTGCATATGCTGTGAAAAAGCGATCTGATCGCGATTGGAGGCAGTATGCACCGCTTATCCGCATTCCCACTTGTCGTGCTGGCCGCGCTGCTCGTGGCAGGCCTGCCGGGCGCGGCGCACGCCGCGCCTGCGGCCGGGTTTCACATTGCGGTCGCCGGCACCCCGCTCGCCGTGCGCACCGACGGCACGTACGTCGCCTGGGCCGAAGATGTGCAGCCCACCCGCTTCACCCGCTACGCCAACCTGTATGTGGCCGATCTCGCCAGCGGCCAGGTTCGGCTGCAGCTCGGCCAGCTCTCGTACTCAAGCTACATGGGCCGGTTTGGCGCCGGCTTCGCGCTCGGGGACGGCATCCTGGTGTGGCGCGATGGCGCCTTGGGCGCCGCCAGCCCGCTGGTAGCCCGCGACCTGCGCACCGGCACCGGCTGGGTGGTCGCCGAGAATGGCGGGCTGTTCCCCGATGTCTTCGCCGACACGGCGGTGTGGTGGGAGATTGCGCCCGTGGGCGGCGCGCCCACCACGGCGGTGCTGAAGACCCGCCGCCTTGCCCCCGACGCCGGCCCGCCCACCGAGGTGATCCGCCTGCCGCTGGCCCACGACTACGACTTGCGCGACGCGCGCGCCAGCGGCGTCGTAGCAGTGCAGCGTGAGGTTGTTGTTGGCCAGCGTGGTCTGGTCGCCGACCCGGCAATCGTGGGCGATGTGCACGTAGGCCATGATCCAGTTGTCATTGCCGATGCGGGTGTCGCCCGCGTCCTGGATGGTTCCGCGATTGATGGTGCAGTACTCGCGAATGGTGTTGCGGTCGCCGATGGTGAGCGTGGTCGGTTCGCCGCCGTACTTCTTGTCCTGCGGCGCGCAGCCGATGGAATTGAAATGCCAGATGCGATTGGCGCGCCCGATGGTTGTCGGTCCCTCGAGGACGCAGTGCGCTCCGATGGTCGTG
>CALLYN010000800.1 GCA_937858455.1 uncultured Kouleothrix sp. | reverse complement strand
TCTCGGTCGCGACGATCGCGGGCACGGTGGCCGTGCCCGCCGCGCCGCAACATTGCCGCTGCACCCTACGTCATACCAGCAATCGGCCAGAGATCTTCGCGCGGGCAGCACCCGCCGCTCGCGCCGTACGAGGTGCAGTATGCAAGGGAAACGTCTTCTACGCAGCCGCAACGACCGCGTCGTTGCCGGTGTTGCGGGCGGCATCGCCGCCATGCTAAATATCGACCCGCTGCTAGTGCGGCTTGGCTTTTTGGCGCTCGGCCTGCTCAACGGCTTCGGCCTGATGGTGTATGTGGTGCTGTGGCTGCTGGTGCCGAACGAGGATAGCGCCGCCGCCGACGCGCGCTCGCAGATGCGCGAGAACGTCGGCGAGATGCAGTCGACCGCCGAAGAGCTGATGCAGCGCGTGCGCGGCATGTTCAATAGCTAAGCGGCATGTTGTGCAGGTGATGCCAGAAGTAGAACGTCGCGATCGTGCGATATGGCCGCCACGGCTCGGCCAGCGCACGTATCGCGGCGGCCTTCGGCAGCTCGTCCATGCCGTACGCCAGCCGGATCCCCGCCCGCAACCCCAAGTCGTCTACCGCCAGCACGTCGAGCCGCCCGAGCGAAAAGATCAGGAACATCTCGGCGGTCCAGCGCCCGATCCCTTTCACGCTCGTCAGCACGCCGATCGCCGCCTCGTCGTCCAGGCCGGGCAGCTGCTCCAGGTTCACCTGGCCGCCCGCGACTTTGCTGGCCAGATCGTGCATGTACGCGGCCTTCGCCGCCGATAGCCCCACCGCGCGCAGCTGCTCGATCGAAACCTCGGCCAGCTCGGCCGGGCCAACCTGCCGACCCGCTGGAAACAGCGCCAGCAGCCGCGCCATGATCGCGGCGGCCGCCTTCACCGAGATCTGCTGGCCCACGATCGCCGACATCAGCGCGTAGAACGGCGGCCGGTCGCGCTCGCGCACCACCAGCCCATACTCGTCGATCAGCCGCGCGAGCACCGGGTCGGCCGCGCGTAAATGCTCGAGCGCGCCATCGGGGTAGGCCGGCGTTGTCTGCTCCATGGTGCGGTTCTCCTCCATACGTGGGTTCCTGCACTTGGTGGGGGTTTGGGGGCGGCTTCGCCACGTAGTGCAACACAATCTATACCTGTAGGGCTTATGCAGTTGCGCTGTTCGGCTTCCCAAAGCCATGCATGGTGCCTGCGGCAGCATGGTACTTTTTGATCATCGTGTGTCCATTTTCCGCGCTACGCGCGGAAAATGGACACATCCAAAAAGAAAGAACCGCTCTGCCGAAGGCTGAGCGCGCCAACTGCGTAAGCCTTAAAGTGATCAGGTGAACAGCGTATCAAACAGCCGCTGAGAGCATTCTGTCATCGGTTGCGGTACCCTGGTACTATTGAGCTTGTTGGTTAAAACCTATACACTTTCCCCAGCCCGAGCAACAATAATCATACGGGGAGAGACGCATGTACTATCTTCGCCGCGCGCTCTGCGCCACCAGCATTTTCTGGCTTTGCCTGATTGCGCCGGCCTATGCCGCCGCGCAAACCACGGCCACGACATACAAGGCCTACCTTCCACTTGCCAGCGCCCAGCTGCAGGCCGGCTCGATCGAGCAGCAGGTGGTGGATCTTGTGAACCAGGAGCGCCGCCGCAACGGCTGCAATGCCAACCTGGCGATCTCGCCCAAGCTCAGCGCGGCCGCCAATCGCCACAGCGCCGACATGGCCCTGCACGACATTTTCAGCCATACCGGCTCGGACAAATCGACACTGGCGACGCGCGCGCGCGATGCCGGCTACACCTACACGCAGCTGGCCGAGAACATCGCCGCCGGCTACAAAACCCCGCAAGACGCCGTGAACGCCTGGATCAAGAGCCCCGGCCACCACGCCAACATGCTCAACTGCAGCCTGCGCGAAACCGGCATAGGCTACTACTACCAGGCCTCCGACCAGGCGAATGTGCGCGACGACGCCGGCAATATCGGCGGGCCGTATTTCTATTACTGGACTCAGGATTTCGGCACGCAGTAGAGCGATACGGGCGCAACAACACCCCGTTGCTTGTGCGGCACCAGGCGAAGACGGGCGCCGCACAAGCACGCGGTATATAAAGCAACCAATCGGCTTTGGCACAACACGTTGATAAGGGTACAGTGCTTCACAAAGCCTTATACATTTTAACAGCCTTGTGCGCGCTCGGCTGCACCGCCTGCGGCCTGCGCGAAACACAACCCCAGCCTGCCGCGCCGCTGCCAACCGCGCAGATCGCGCTGGCGGCTCAGACGCCACCGCTCAGCAGGCGCCCCCTGCCGCTGCGCACCGCCAGCCCACG
>CALLYN010000799.1 GCA_937858455.1 uncultured Kouleothrix sp. | reverse complement strand
TTGGGGCGGCGGCCAGCGCGGGCGCGGCGGGCAGCCAGGCATGGCCAGCTACCGCCGCCAGCATGCCGCCGGCCGCTGTCAGAAATCTTCGTCGTCGCACGAGCAATCCATCCTTTCTGCTCTGCCGGAGGCAGCACGAGCTTGCCCTTTGGTATGCAGCGAAGCTGGCGCAACACGCAGCCTTCCGAGCAGCATACGCGAAAAGGAGCGCTCCGCCGAGGGCTAAAACGCGCACCGCGCAAGCCCTATCACTGAGGAGATCGTTCGGGCGAGGCGAAGAGATGCGGGGCAAAGCGCCGCAGATCCTGATCGAGCTGCGAGCCGCGCGTATAGCCGAACAGCCGCAGCGGCACGGCGCGCCCGGCCGCCGGGCCATCGCCAGCGCGCACGCGCGCCGAGCGCGTGTGCAGGTCGACGTTGGCCGGCCGGCTCAGCACCAGCCGTGGCGCCAGCGGCTCGTCGACGAGCCGCTCGACATTTTCCCACGAGGTGCGCAGCGACAGGTTGGGCGTGTGGTACTCGAGGCCGCTGGCTGCCAGCACCAGCGAGGTGCGCCGCGCCAGGTACGAGATGTACGATACTGCCAGCAGGAAGAACAGCACAATCGGCAGCGCGCAGAACACCGTCGAGAGCAGCGAGCGTGTCGAGAAGTAGGCGAAGACCACGGCCAGCGCGCCGAATAGTACAATCAGCGACAGCGCCACGCCGCGCAGTGCGGCGCTGGGCCGGTAGGTGTGCCGCTCGGCGGTGCGGGCGCGCGGCTGGCCGCGCCGTGGTTGGCTTTTCGCTGGCATAGCTATCTCTATGGTACTCAGCTATCTGCGTGTGGGTTTCCGCGCTCCGTGCGGAAACACCGCACATCATCCCTCAAAGCGGCGCACCAGCACCACCGCGTTCTGGCCGCCAAAGCCGAACGCGTTGGCGATCGCCACGCGCACATCCTGCTGGCGCGCCACGTTCGGCACATAATCGAGATCGCACTCGGGGTCGCGCTGGGCGTAGTTGATCGTCGGCGGCACCATGCCGGTTTCGACGCTTTTGACGCAGCCGATCACCGCCAGCGCGCCGGCGGCGCCGGCGGTGTGGCCGATCATCGACTTGATGCCGCTGACGGTCACGCTGTAGGCGTGGCCGCCGAGCGCGCGTTTGATCGCCGCAGTCTCGGCCGCGTCGTTGAGCGGCGTGCCGGTGCCGTGGGCGCTAACGTGGTCGACATCCTCAGGCCGCAGCTCGGCGTCTTCGATCGCGCGGCTGATCGCCAGCGCGGCGTACTCGCCGCCGGGCGCGGGCGCCGTGAGGTGAAAGGCATCCTCGGTGGCGCCGAAGCCGGCCAGCTCGGCATAGATCCGCGCGCCGCGCGCCTGCGCGTGCTCGAGCTGCTCGATCACCAGCACGCCACAGGCCTCGCCGCCAGCGGTGCCCTGGCGCCGCGCGTCGAACGGCCGCACCGCGGCCGATGGGTCGTCGCCGGGCGGTGCAATCGCGCCGATCACGCCGAAGGCCATGGCGTTCAGCGCCGTGACGCCCGCGTCGGTGCCGCCGCAGATCGCCACCAGCGCATCGCCACGGTGAACCGCGCGCGCGGCCTCGCCGATCGCGTAGGTGCCGGTGGCGCAGGCCAGCACCGGCGCAGTGGTGGGGCCGTGCAGGCCGTAGGCGATCGCCACCTGGCAGGCGGCCATGTTGTAGATAAATGTCGGCAGGTAGAAGGCGTCGACGCGCTTGCGGCCCTTGGCCACAAACGCCTGGATCTGCTCTTCGACATTGGCGGTGCCGCCGAGCGAGGTGCCAATATCGACGGCCACGCGCGACCGGTCGAGGCGCTCGAGATCCAGCCCGCTGTCGCGCAGCGCCTCGCCGGCGGCGGCCACCGCAAACTGGGCGAAGCGAGCCATGCGCCGGGCGGCCTTGGCGTCCATATACTCGCGCGGCTCGAAGTCGCGCACCTCGGCGGCAATCACATACGGGAAGTCGGCGATGTCGTAGCGCGTAGCCAGGCGCACGCCCGAGCGGCCGGCCAGCATGCCATCCCAAAATGCCGGCACGCTGTTGCCAAGCGGGGTGATCGCGCCCATGCCGGTGACGACGACACGGTGTGTCGGGTTGGTTTTCATGCGGGTACTCCGTGCTGTTGTGCACGGCAATAATACCATATGCTGGCGCGGGCGTGGTTCGGCAAGCTGCCTCAAGGCTCGTGCAACGTCTTTCGGCCCCTCCCCCGCCAGGGGAGGGAGGTAAGGACGTTGCACGAGCCCCGCAAGCTGCCTGCACAGCCTTGACAGGCGCGTGGCCGCGTGGTATCGTTGCGCCTGATTTAACACGTGCGTTACGTGGCCGCCTGCGGTACAGGCAGCGCGCGTGGCAAAACTGAAGATTGCTAGGGGAGCCAGGTGAGCCTGGCTGAGAGCGCGGCCCAACCGATGCCGCTGACCCTTCGAACCTGACCTGGGTTATGCCAGCGTAGGGAAGCTCCAGCGCGATACAGATCGCTGACCTCCCTGGTCAGCGATTTTTTGTTGTGGTTGGCGCCGGAGGGCGCCCGTATGGTTGAAGGAGACGCTATGTATCGACGTATACTCGCCGCGCTGGCACTGGCCGGGCTGCTGGCCGCATGCGGCAGCCAGGCGGCCGCGCCGCTGCCGTCCCTCACCGCCACCCGCGTGCTCGAGTCGTACAGCCGCATTCCGCTCGCAGGGGATAGTGCGTCGAGCTTTCTCCGCTTCCCTGTCCGGCTGGCTGAGTCGATGGACCACGACCATGTGGCTGCGGTGGCGTTTGCCCGCTGGCCGGTGTCGGTTGAGGGCCCAGACTGGCAAAGCCGGACGACCCACATTATCTTCCGTTGGGATGATCTGATAACAGCGGAGCGCCACCGGGGCTGGTGTTCATGCGGTGTGGGCCGAACAGGTAATAGCGTTCCGGGTAGTTGTA
>CALLYN010000798.1 GCA_937858455.1 uncultured Kouleothrix sp. | reverse complement strand
GGTGGCGGCCACATTCGTGGCCGCCACCCGCCAGAACAAGTGGATACTTGGAGGAACTTTGTCCCTCCAAACCACCCTTTTCAAACAGCTTCTTAGTGTGTTGCACTCCGTGGCGAAGCCGCGGAGTGCAACACAGTCTATACGTGATCAAGCGAACAGCGTATCACAAGGCCGGCCAGCAACAAGCAAGCCTGGGGCGGCTTCGTCGCCCCAGGCTTGCTTGTTGCCGGCCGCCGCAGCGCGCGGCCTGCGCTAGCCGCTTTTCAGCTCGGTGAAGAACGGCGCGTCGAGCGGCTTGCGGTACAGGATCGTCTTGGGGAAGTTATGCACCTCGAAGCGCTGGTAAATATCGGCCTGCGGCTCGGCGTGCCCCACAAACAGCCACCCGCCGGGAAACAGCGCGTCGTAGAACCGATCGATGATCTGGCGCGTCGTGGCCTCCTCGAAGTAGATCGTCACATTGCGGCACAAGATAATATCCTGCCCGTAGGTGCCGTTCAAGATCGCCGGGTAGCCTGGCTCGACCAGGTTCAGCCGCGCGAAGCTTACCATGTTGCGGATGCCGGCGCTGAGGCGCCAGCGGTTGTGCTCGGGGGTGAAGAACTGCTCGCGCAGCCGCTCGGGTGTGTCGCGGAACGACCAGCTGCCATACAGCCCGTCGCGCGCGCGCGCCAGAAACTGCGGGTTGAGATCGGTCGCAAGGATCGATACCTGCCAGCTCTCGGGATCCGGCAGGCTCTCGCCCAGCAGCATGGCCACCGAGTACGGCTCCTCGCCGGTTGCGCAGCCCGCGCTCCAGACGCGCAGCGCCCGCGTTTTGGCGCGCCGCTCGAGCAGCTCGGGGAGGATCTGCTCGCGCAGTACATCGAACTGCGCCTGGTTGCGAAAAAAATACGTCTCGCCGATCGTCAGGTGCGCCAGCACGATTTCCCAAGCCGCGCCACCTGCCTCGGCCTCGGCGTACAGCGCCGCCAGGTCGGGCAGCCGGCTGGCGTGGAGCGCCATGTTCAGGCCGTGCATCAGATCCATACGCTTGCGCTCGGGGTACGCTAGCCCGCAGCGGCTGCGCAGCAGATCACGAAATAATACATAGAGTTCGTCGCTGAGCTGCTCGTTGATCATATCCTATCTCAATAATAGGACTTACGCGGTGCGCGTTTTTGCCTTCGGCAGAGCGGTGCTTTTTCATGGATGGTGCTCAGATTGTGGCGCAAAGTGCCAACATCTGAGCACATAAAGAAAGCGAAGTACCATGCCGCCGCAGGCAGAACAAGCTCATGTCGCAAGCGACCGCGTAAGTCGTGTCAATTCGTAGCTGGGCGCCGCTGGCCGCGCCGGCGGCTGCGCGCTATGCCTAAAGCTGGGCGCTCTTCGCTGCTGTGCCGGCGTGCGGTTGTTCCGCGCGGGGCCTGTGCTGCCGCAGGCAAATGTGCCCGGTTGGGCGCCGAACCATACAGCTGCGCAAGCCATACAGCTTATCCCAGCGGCGAATCACGGCGCCATCTCTTGCCGGATCGCCTGGGCGATGTTCAGCAGCGGCTCGACTCGATCGACCGCTCCGGCGGCAACCGCCGCGCGTGGCATGCCATACACCACCGAGCTGGCCTCGTCTTGCGCCAGCGTCAGGCTGCCTGCCTCGTGCAGCATGCGGAACCCGCGCGATCCGTCGTCGCCCATGCCCGTCAGCACCACGCCGATCGCCATGTTGTGGTACGCCGCCGCAACCGTCTCGAACAGCCGGTCGGCCGAGGGGCAGTAGCGATCGGCGCTGGTGCCGGGCAGCAGCAGCACGATCCCCGGCCCGGCCAGCAGGTGCTGCCCGTCGGGCGCGAGGTAGACGTGCCCTGGCAGCAGCGGCTCTTCGTGCTCGGCCAGCTGGATGGTCAGCGGCGTCGTGCGATTCAGCCAGTCGACCATACCGCGCGCAAAGCCGCGGGCGATATGCTGTGCCACCAGGATCGGCAGCGAGAACTCGGGGCCGAGCTGCTGCAGAATGCTCTGCACCGCCGATGGGCCGCCGGTCGAGGCTGCGATCGCCAGCACCTGCGGCTGCGCGCGGATCGGCCGGATCGGCAAGGCGCTCGCTTGGCGTGGCCTGGCTCTAGGGTTGCGCTTGCTCATGCGCTCATCCATCTTATGGCTTACGCAGTTGGCGCGCTCGGCCTTCGGCAGGGCGGTACTCGCCTCTGTGTCGGTGTGCGGCTGTTCCGCGCGGAGCATGTGCTGCCGCAGGCAAACCTGCCGCATTGCGGGAGCCGAATTATGCAACTGCGTAAGTCCTACATCTATACCATTACGGGCCTACGCGGTGGGGTTCGGGG
This sequence comes from uncultured Kouleothrix sp., assembly GCA_937858455.1. GTDB lineage: Bacteria > Chloroflexota > Chloroflexia > Chloroflexales > Roseiflexaceae > Kouleothrix. Next base: position 15,974 of record CALLYN010000798.1, on the reverse strand, counting down.
GTGGCTTCGCCGTTTTGATAGTGCTCAGGCAGCCCGCAGCTATGCTTTGGGCTGCCTGAGAGCCTGTTTGAACAGGGGGTGCGCGAGGGGCTAAGCCCCTCGCACTTCTTTCAAACAGCTTCTGAGAAGCCAACCATGCCAACCGAGCATGAATGCGCTGCGCCAGTGCTAGAGCTGGTACACCGCAATCGCGTCTTGCAGCGAGCGCGCGAGGTTTTGCAGATCCTGCGCGGCCTGCTCGGCCTGGCGCGTGCCCACCAGCGTTTGCGCGGTCGCCTGCTGGATGGCCACCATCGCCTGGCCGATCTGCTCCATGCCCAGCATCTGCTGGTGCGCGGCGGCGGCCATCTGCACGTTTGCCTGAGCGCCCTTCTCCACCTCGTTGGCCATCTCCTTGATCACCTGGCCCGTCTGCGATACCAGCCGCGCGCCGCTCTCGGCCCGCCGCGTGCCCTCTTCGGTCACGTCCACCGCGGCCTTGCTCACCCGCTGGATCTCGCTCAAAATCTGGCGCACCTGGCCCGTCGCACCCTTGGCCTTGTTCGCCAGGTCGCGCACCAGCCGCGCCAGCCCCTCGAGATCTTTGTCTTGCTGATCCGAGCGGGTTGCCTCGATCGCCGCGTTTTGGCCCAGGTTGTTGATCTGGTCGGCCAGCTCGCTCACCGAGGCGATCAGCGTGCCGATCGAGCGCGTCTGCTCGGAGAGCGTGCCCAGCGTGGTGGCAATCTGGCCGACCTGCTGGCGGATCATGCTCATGCTGCTGATCGTCTCGGCCACCATCTCGTTGCCCTCGTGCGCGACATTCAGCGCCGAAAGGCTGCTCTCGGCCACCTGGTTGGCCTGGTTGGCGGTCTGCAGCGCGATCGTCTTCACCTCTTCCACGGCGGTGGCGGTTTCGGTGATCGCCGCAGATTGCTCGGCCGACGACGCGGCTTGCTCGGTTGTGGCCGCCGAGATCTGCGCGACTGCGGCGGCGATCGCGTTGGTGCCCGCCTGTACCTGCCCGGTGATCTGGTGCAGGTTCGACACCATGCTGTTGAGCCCTTCGGCTAGCTGCTCGAGCGCGCCATCGTAGCTTGCGCGCAGCCGCTGCGTCAGGTCGCCGCGCGCGACGTTCTGCACAAATGCCAGGTACTCGCCGACGGCGCGCTCGAGCAGCTGGCGGTTCTCGGTCTCGGCCTGCTGCAGGCGCTCGGCTTCGGTGCGCGCCTCTTGCTCGGCGGCAATGCGCGCCTCAAGCGCGTCGGCCATGCTGTCGAAGCTCGCGCCCAGCGCGCCGATCTCGTCGCGGCGCCGCAGCCGCAGGCGCTGGCCCAGGTTGCCGGCGGCGATCGCCCGCGCCGCCTCGGTCAGCTTCCCGATCGGCGAGCTTAGCAGCTGCGCGAGCACCAGCGCGAGTACCCCCGAGACAAACAGCGTGCCCAGCCCGGTCAGCAGGATCGTCTGCTCGGTCGAGCTCACTACTTGCAGGCTTTCGTCGCGCGCCTGGTGCACCACAATGCTCCAGCCCAAGTTCGCGATCGCCTGGTCGTCGGTGATCGTCCGCACCGGCGCGTGGCTCACCAGGCTGGGGATGTTCAGGTAGCTCATCTCCATGTAGCTCGCCGCCGAGGTCAGAATCTGCGAGAGCGTCGCCGGGTCGAAGTCGGCCACTTTCTGATCGGCGGTGAGGTATTGCGCCTCGGTGAGAAACAGCTCGGTGCGGCCGGTCGCGCCGATGTTCGCGCTCGTCACCTGCTTCACCAGCGCGTCGAGCCGGTAGGTGCTGCGCAGCACGCCGATCACATCTTTCGAGGTATTGCTATGCAGCGGCACTGCTATCGTCAGCGCCAGCGTCCGCGCGCTCTCGTCGTAGGTCGGCTGGCCAATATACACCGCTCCCTGGCCGTTGTTGAAGGCCTTCTGCCACCAGTCCTCGTCGGCCTGGTAGTAGTCGGATGTTCGGTTGGTGCTTGCCAGCAGCGCGCCATACTTATCGGTGACAAATACCTCGACATTGTCGGGGAAGGTGCTGCGGAACTCCTGCAGCTCGCCGGCCACCTGGTTGGTCAGGTGATCCTGGATCAGCGCGTCGGTGTCCTTCGCGGCGATCCACTGCTTGTCGAGCGCTTCCACCGTCGCCTGGATGTTGGTGCCGGCCGCGTAGCTCGCGTTGGCCTTTGCCGCGCCATCCTGCACTACCTGGCTCAGCGCGAACGACTGCATCAGCCCGATCTGCCGGTTAAGCAGGTTGCCCACCGAGATCCCCGCCTGCGTGGCGGTGGTGTGCAGCGTCTCGCCGGCGCTGCTGGTAAGCTCCTGGCTGCTCGTCCGATCGCTGAACAGCGCTACGGCCATGCTCGAGAGCGCCGAGAGGATCAAAAACATGAGCATGAGTTTGAAGCGTAGCGGCAAATCGGCAAAGAGCCCGCCACGCGGGAGCGCCGGGCCTGGCGCTGCGGTTGCAGTTGTCTGTGTCATGTCCATTTCTCACATCCATTCAAGCCAAAAATACAAACGGTCTAAAGCCATGGTTCGATCTCGCGTTCCGGTTCATTGCTTCGAAGCCGTGGGGGCACGCTCTATCGCGCCCGTACCGTGCCACGCCGGAGCTTCGGGGTTGAGCCGCGCCAAAGCGACATAATTGCCATATCTATCGGTTATTCTAAGATCGGAAGGCCTGGCTGATAGATTCTCTTTGATGATAAATCGACAACCGATGCATAGTGCTGGCCTGCGGCGCGATTCAGCGTGCAGAAGCGATTTGGCGGTTTCGGCCAAGCCGAAACCGCCAAATCGCCAGAAGATCAAGCGGCTTCTTTGCACGGCCGCGCCTTCATGCTATAATGTCGCGAGTATCATCGCGCCTGGTGTGGATGGCGCGTCAGTATTTGGAGCAGCATCTGTGAAGGTTACCGCTGAAAAATTGCCCAAGAGCTTGCTCGCATTGCAGATCGAGCTCGATCAGGAGCAAGTTGAGAAGGGTCTTGATCGCGCCGCACGGCGGCTCTCGCAAAAGTATAACATCCCCGGTTTCCGCAAAGGCAAAGCTCCCCGCTTCATTGTCGAAAATTATTTCGGCCGCCCCGCGCTGATCGAAGAGGCCTCCGAGGATCTGATCAACAAGGCCTTCAAGGCCGCGCTCGAACAAGAGAACATCACCCCGGTCGGCCGCGCGAATCTCGATCAGAACGATGTGCACTTCGACGCGCCGCCGTTTAGCTTCCGCGTCACCGTGCCCGTCGAGCCGACGACAACTCTGGCCGACTACCGCTCGATCCGCGTGCCCTACACCCCCGGCGAGGTCACCGAGGCGATGCTCGACGAAGCCATGAGCTCGCGCCGCGAGCGCCACGTGGTGCTGCGCGAGCCCGACGAGGCGCGCCCGGCTCAGCAAGGCGATCAGCTGACGGTGCAGATCGAAAGCTTCCTCGACGGCGAGCCGCTCGAAGAGCGCGACGAGGGCGCCGAAGTGCCCGAGACGAACGTCGTGCTCGATCCTGGCCGCCTGCTCCCCGGCCTGTTCGATGGCCTGCTCGGGATCGCGCCCGGCGAAGAGCGCGAGATCGTCGCGCATATGCCCGCCGACCACGAGAACGAAAAAGTGCGCGACCGCGATGTCACCTTTAAGGTCGCGCTCAAGCGCATCCAAGAGCGCCTGCTCCCCGAGTGGGACGAGCTGCCGGTGCTCGAGGAAACCGAGGGCACGCTCGACGAGCTGCGCGAGCAGACGCGCGGCGAGCTGGCCGCGACCATGCGCTCGAACCAGGAGCGCGAGGTGCTTGACACCTACCTGAAGCAGCTGGTCGAGCAGACTGAGTACGACATCCCCGACGCGCTGATCGAGCAAGAGGCCGACGAGCTGCTGCACCAACGCGGCCACGAGCTCGAGCGCTACGGCATTACGCTCGAGCAGATGCTACAGTATCGCGGCCAGTCGCACGACGACGCCGTCGACGAGCTGAAGCCCGAGGCCGAGGAGCGCCTGAAAACGACGCTGGCCCTGCGCCAGATCGTTGAGGCCGAGGGCCTCTCCGCCGATGATCACGAGGTCAGCGACGAAATCGACCGGCTTGTCGATACCTACGACGAAGAGCAGCGCGAGCGCACGCGCGAGCTGCTAGGCGGCCAGCTGCGCGGCACCGTCGCTAGCGGCGTGATCGACCGCAAGCTGCGCGCGCGGCTGTTCGAGATCGCGACTGGCGCCGCACCCCAGCCCGCCGAGGCGGCTGAGGCGAGCACGGTGGTAGCCGAGGAATAGCCCAGGCTACAGCCGCCCCGCCAATTGGGCGCGCGGCTCGGGCCTGTACTGGAGAAGGCGTATGGACTGGACAACTCAATACACGGCCGAATGGCTCGCCTCGCGTCCCGAGGCGCTGATCCCCATGGTGGTTGAAAGCACGAACCGCGGCGAGCGCGCCTTCGATATCTACTCGCGGCTGCTCAAAGAGCGCATTATCTTGCTTGGCACTCCCATCGAAGACCAGATCGCCAACCTGATCGTCGCGCAGCTGCTGTTCCTCGAGCACGACGACCCCGAGCGCGATATTTCGCTGTATATCAACAGCCCGGGCGGCTCGATCTACGCCGGCCTGGCGATCTACGATACCATGCAGGCGATCCGGCCGAGTGTCTCGACCGTGTGCGTGGGCATGGCCGCCAGCATGGCGACGATCGTGCTGGCCGGCGGCGCCAAGGGCAAGCGCTACAGCCTGCCGCACTCGACAATCCATATGCACCCGGCGATCGGCGGCGCGCGCGGCTCGGGCCCCGATGTCGAGATCCAGGCCCGCGAGCTGCTGCGCATGCAGCAGCTGGGCCGCCAGCTCATGTCGAGCGACACCGGCCAGACGGTCGAGCGCATCGCGCGCGACTTCGACCGCGACCTGTTCATGACGCCCGAGCAGGCCAAGGAGTACGGCATCATCGACGAGATCCTGAGCCGCGAAGATATGGCCGCGCTCTCGGATAAACGCTAGCGGAGGCTCGCGGCCGGGCAGGCTCTCGCCACCCGCCACTGTGTGGAGTAACCCATGGCCCGCACTCGCAGCAACAATACTGGCCGCGGCGCCTATCTCTGTTCGTTTTGCGGCCGGGGCCAGGATGAGGTTCAACGCCTGATCGCCGGCCCCGGCACTGTCTGCATCTGCGATGAGTGTGTTGGCCTGTGCAGCGCGATCATCGCCGAAGAGGCCGAGAGCCAGCCGGTGGCGGCGCGCCACCTCGCCGCCGGCCCGAGCCGCCTGCCAGCGCCACGCCGCCTGCGCGAGCGCCTCGACCAGTACGTGATCGGCCAGGATCGCGCCAAGATCGTGCTCTCGGTCGCCGTGTACAACCACTACAAGCGGCTGCGCAGCGCCCATCAGGTCGATGATGTCGAGCTTGGCAAGAGCAACGTGCTGCTGATTGGCCCCACCGGCAGCGGTAAAACACTGCTCGCCCAGACGCTGGCGCGCGTCCTTGATGTGCCGTTCGCGATTGCCGACGCCACCGCGCTCACCGAGGCCGGCTATGTCGGCGAGGATGTCGAGAACATCCTGCTGCGGCTGATCCAGGCCGCCGACGGCGATGTCGAGCGTGCCCAGACGGGCATTATCTATATCGACGAGATCGACAAGATCGCCCGCAAGGCCGATAACCCCTCGATCACCCGCGATGTCTCGGGCGAGGGCGTGCAGCAGGCGCTGCTGAAAATCCTCGAGGGCTGCGTGGCCCACGTGCCGCCGCTGCCCGGCCGTAAGCACCCCCAGCAGGAATACATCGCCTTCGACACGGCGCACGTGCTGTTCATCTGCGGCGGCGCCTTCGAGGGCCTCGACCAGCTGATCGCCCGCCGCGTCGGCGGCCGGCGCACGCTCGGCTTTCAGCACGGCGCGCCCTCCGACCGCGCGGCCGAGCAGAAGCAGCTGCTGGCGCAGTGCACCCCCGACGACCTGCTGCGCTATGGGTTCATCCCCGAATTCATTGGCCGCATGCCGGTGTTTGCCGCGCTCGACGCGCTCGACAAAGACGCAATGATCCGCATCCTCACCGAGCCGCGCAACGCGCTGATCAAGCAGTACCAGAAGATGCTGGCGCTCGATCACGTTGAGCTTGAAGTAACGCCCGACGCCCTTGAAGCGATCGCCGCGCGCGCTATGCAGTCGCGCACCGGCGCCCGCGCACTGCGTACAACCGTCGAGGAAGTACTGCTCGACATTATGTACGATGTGCCTTCGCAGGATCATATCGGCCGCTGCATCATCAACGCCGAAGTTGTCGAGGGCCGCGGCCACCCGATCATGGTGCCGCGCACGCCTGAGCGCACCGAGTACCGCCGCCGCATGGAAGAAGCCGTCTAGCCAATCTACGATGCACGATTGCGGGCAAGCACTGCGAGCCTGCCAATCGTACATTCAGAATCGTTATGCGCCTGATACGACGAACTTCCGATCGTGCTCAAGATGAAGGAAACGCGCCGCGCCGCATTCTCGTGGCCGACGACGACCCCTCGATTGGCACGCTGATCCAGGTGACGCTGAAAGACCCGCGCTACGAGATCGTGGCCGTGAAGAATGGCCTCGAGGCGCTTAAAGCATTTGAGGGCGGCAAGTTCGACGTCGTGATCCTCGACGTGATGATGCCGTACGTCGATGGCTTCGAGGCCTGCCAGCGCATCCGCGAGCGCTCGGATGTGCCGATCGTGATCCTCACCGCGCGCGATGGCACCGACGACGTGGTGCACGGCTTCGAGCTTGGCGCCGACGACTATATCATCAAGCCGTTCAAAACCGCCGAGCTGATCGCGCGCGTCGAGTCGATCCTGCGCCGCGTCGAGGGCTATAAGCACCGCGCCGCGCCGCCGATTGTGCGCGTCGGCGAGCTCGAGATCGACGAGCCGCGTCACCGTGTCAGCGTGCGCGGCCAGCCCGTAAACCTCACGCCAATGGAGTTCGAGCTGCTGTACTTCCTGGCGGCCAACTACGGCCAGGTGTTCGACCGCGAGACGCTGTTCCGCGAGGTGTGGGGCTACGATTACGTTGGCGAGACCAACCTGGTGGATGTGTGCGTGCGCCGCCTGCGCGAAAAAGTCGAGGTCGAGGCTTCGCGCCCGCGGATCATCGTGACGGTGCGCGGCGTCGGCTATAAGCTGGCCGAGCCCTGAGCGCGCTTCCGCGAAGGCATAGGCAACAATCAGAGGTTCGGGGGCGGCTGAGCCGCCCCCGAACTTCTTTTCTACCACCGAAAAGTCCTTCACGGTGGGGTTCGGGGCGGCGTGCAAACCTCCACGGTGGGGTCTGGGGGGCGGCTGCGCCGCCCCCGAGATCCTTTTCAGTGCGGCGCCCAGCGAAGCTGGGCGCTGCACAAAAACAAAACCTTTCTCAGCGCCACCGCGCAAGTATTATAGTTTCATAAGAATCGTAATCATGTAACTATTATTACATTGACTTTCCAATTACCAGCGGATATACTTAAGGTCATTAAGTATCTGGCAGATCCTCTGGCGCGGCCGGCGCGGCGCGTGACGAGGCGGAAAGGCGCAGGCAATGAGCACGGTAGCACAGGAACACGAAGCAATGGATGCGTACTCGCACGCGATCACCACGGCGGCCGAGCGCGCTGGCCCGGCTGTTGTCAAAGTCGAGACCGGGCGCGGCGCGCAGCGCGGCCGGGGCCAGGGCATTGGCTCGGGCGTGATCTACAGCAGCGAAGGCTATATTCTGACGAACGCGCACGTGGTGGCGGGCGCCTCGCGCGTGCAGGTGACGCTGCCCGACGGCCGCGTGCTGCCGGCTGGCGTGATTGGCGCTAGGCCCGAGCGCGATCTGGCGGTGCTGCGCGTGGGCCAGGGCGGCCTGCCCGTCGCCGAGCTGTATGCCGCGCCGCTGCGCGTGGGCCAGCTGGTGGTGGCGATCGGTAACCCCTACGGCCTTGATTTCACCGTGACGGCGGGGGTCGTGAGTGCGCTGAATCGCTCGCTGCCGCTCGACCGCAGCACCACGCTGGGCCAGCTGATCCAGACCGACACGCCGATCAACCCTGGCAACTCGGGCGGGCCGCTGGTAGATGTGCAGGGCCGCGTGATCGGCATCACTACCGCGATTCTGCCGTACGCCCAGGGCCTCGGCTTCGCCATCCCTATCGGCAGCGCGCTGGATGTGATTGGCCAGCTCACCGAGGCGCACCGCCAGGGCATTGGTCGCGGCGTGCTGGGGATCAGCGGGCTGGATGTGCCGATCGGCGACGACCTGCGGCGCGCGCTGACGCTCGAGCAGCCCAGCGGCGTGCTGCTGCTCGAAGTAGCTCCGGGCGGCGCGGCGGCGCGCGCCAGCCTGCACAGCGGCGATATCATCCTGTCGCTGGGCGATCACAGAACCGACAGCGTCGACGCGCTGCGCCAGGCTGTGCAGTCGCTCAAGGGCCGTAGCCCCTGGCCGGTGAGCTTTCTGCGCGATGGCCGGCGGCGCCGCGTTTCGCTGGTTCCTGTAGTACAATAGCTGCACCAAACACACGCTGGCGAGCGTCTCAGCACATGACGACGTGTGATGCGCGGCTCTCGCGAGCTTCGCGATGGAGGAGCTATGGGGCTTTTCGATAATATCAGCAAGACGATCTCGCAAGTAGGCGACCGCGCCAAGTTCGAGGCCGACAAATTTCAGCGAACAACCAAGCTGCAGAGCGAGCTCAACGATCTCAAGCGCCAGATCGACAGCAGCCGCATGGAGTTTGGCGACCGGGCGATCCAGCTGTTTCGCGCCGGCCAGATCCAGTCGCCGACGCTGGGCGAGCTGCTGAAGACGCTCGACCGGCTGCAGGGCGAGGTGACGTTGAAAGAGGAGGCGCTGAAGCAGGCGCAGGCCGAGGCGTATACCGAGCCGGCGCCGGCAGCTGCCCCGGCCGCGCAGCAGGTGCCGATCACCAGCGAGCCGGCGGTGCGCCCCACCGCGCCAATGCCGGGGGCCGAGGCGGCTACGAAGTTCTGCGCGAACTGCCGCTTCCAGATGCCGTCGTCGGCGGTTTTCTGCCCGAACTGCGGCGCGCGCCAGGGCGCGTAAGTGCGGAAGTTTACGGAAACACGCGGGTGAGCGCTCGTAGGCGCTTACCCGCGTGTTTTTGCGGATAATGTTGTGCTCGTGGCATCCGCGTACGCCTGCTCGGGCAGCGTCGCCACCAGCTCGACGATCCGCACGATCCGCAGCGGCCGGTATGCGTCTTTGTCGAGCCACAGCTGCGGCGCGCGCTGCCGGAACGGCTGGTACTGATCGAGCATCCACTGTTCGGCCGCAGCCAGCGCCAGCTGGCCTTCCTCGTGCAGCACGCCCTGCCGCCGCAGGTGCCGCAGCGCCAGTACGCCATACGCCGTCTCTTCGGTGGTGGGGCCATGATGGCTGCCCCAGCCGCCGCTCGGCGCCTGATAGCTGACGATTTCGTCGATCGCGCGATCGAGCTGGCGCGCGTAGCGCTGGTAGGGCAGCGCCAGCAGCGCCTGGCTGGTGGTATAGAGCCACGAGCTTTGCCACTTATCGCCCATCCAGCGCCCGTCGCTCTGCTGCTGCTCGATGATGTAGCTGTACGCCGCGGCGGGGTCTTCGCCGAGCAGGCACAGGGCGTGGGCCGCGTGCGCCACCACCGAGAGCGATGGCTGCAGCTCGCCGGGAAACGCGCAGAAGTGCGAGTTGACCGCGAAGCGGCGTAGCGGCGCCGAGCTTACGCTCTGCCCGGCCGTGTGCAAGATCGCCAATGCGGCGGCGGTGTCGTCGCCGTCGGGCATGAAGTAGTCGCTAAACCCGATGCCCTCGGGCCGGAAGGCCGCCTTGAGCGTTTGCACCTGCGGCTCGATCGTATCGCGCAGCGCGGGGTGCCTGAGCAGGCCGGCGAGGCAGAGCATGTACATGCCGAAAACCAGCTCGAAGTGGTTGATCGGCCAGACACCCGGCACCACGCCGGGCAGCCCAACCCCCGTCATCGTCGCGGCGCGCTCGAGGTAGCCAAGCGCGCGCTCGCGGGCCTCGGCCAGATCAGGCCGGTCGCGCGCGGCCTGAAGCCAGGCGGCGGTGGCCGCAGAGCTATGGCCGACCCCGCCAGTGCCGTCGAGCAGCGCGGGCGACGGCTCGACGCCCCACCCCTCCCACGAATGCACCGGCGGCGTGCCGGGCGGCCATTCGCGCCCGGCGATCAGCTTGCGGCGATGTTTGCCCAGGGCGATGAGCTGCACGTATGGCTCGATCGGGATCTTCAAACCGGCGCGGGCTGTTTCTTCCAGCAGGTGCGGCAGCAGCAGCTCTACGCCCACCGGTAGATCGTCGGTGAGGCGCGCCCAGTAGCTGGCCTGGTGGCGTAGAAACGCCAGCCCGGCGTATATCGAATGCTGCTCGTGCACCCGCGAGCCGTACTTTTGCAGCGCCAGAATGGCCGCGAGCGTCGATACATCGCGCGCGCGCGGCACCGCCGGCTCGCCCCAGCCGCCGTCGGGCTGCTGCTGCATCTCGAGCCATTCGAGCGCAGGCCAGATCATGCCCGCCGGTGGCATAAACCGCAGCACCTGGGCGGTTTCGTAGATCGACGGGCTATTCATACCGCCGCCTTTGCCCAGCTCGCGAATGCTATGGCGTAGATCGGTCAGTAACACATCGGCAATATGGCTCATTGCCCCACTCCTCAGCACCACTCGCTACGCGGTAGCCTCGTGGGCGGTAGGCTACCTCCACGCGTCCGAAGGCGCCCCAATGCCGTTCTTCTGGGGTCGCCGTACCTCGCGGCTGCGGCTTGCCGCAGCTTGCAAAAGCAAACAATGCCTACACATATGCATCGGGGAACTCGTGGCATTGGCAAGCGCCAAACCGCACGCCGCCAGTGTCTTCTCCTTGGCGCGCCAAATCTATGTGCAGCGAGGGCGCAGTGCCAGCCGGCCAGACATCTACCACGAGCCTGGCCAGGCAGTAGTAGCATGGATATGCTACGATGCAGGAGAATACTAATCGCTATAGTACCACATTCTTAACTGAAAATATACAATTTGCGGGAACAATCTGCCGGCCACGCATGAAGGGAGCGATGAAGTGACACGAGGCGTACCGCCGTTGGTACCATAGCGCCGGCAAAGATGATGCTACTACAATAATACGTAGAGTCTGGGGAAAAATGTTGGTTCGGCGCGCAGCGGTACCAAAATCGGACTAAAGGCAACCGAGGGGCGGTTACCCAGCCGGCGAGAGATCGCGCCGCGCCGTAGCGAGGTGGCGAGCCAGCGCCTCCTGCGGGCTGCGCGCGGTAGCCATCGAGCCAAGCCCAATGTCGAGATCGACCAGCGTCATGGCGATAGCCGCCGAGATACCGCTGAGCGTCACCTGGCAGCCGAGCAGCCGCAGCGCCTGAGCGGTGCCAAGCAGCCCGTGCGCTACGGCGGTGTCGATCGCCGGCACACCGGCAATATCAAGGATCACCAGCTGGGCGCGCTGCTCGGCGGCGGCGTGCAAAATGCGGCTGGTGAGCGCCTGCGCGCGGCGGCCGTCGACCGTGCCCACAATCGGCACGAACAGCACGCCCTCGGCCAGCGGCGACACCGGTGTTTCGAGCGTTGCGACCAGCTCAAGCAGCTGGCGCTGCTGGCCAAGCTGGCCCTCGAGCTGTAGGTTGACCTCGGCCAGATCGTGCGACTGCCGCTCGGCCTGCGCCAGCGCGGCCTCGGCCTGGCTCGCGTGGGCCTGCGCCTCGGCCAGCGCGGTATCGGTAACGATCCGCGCCAGCACCAGGCCACCGACGATCAGCGCGTACAGAATATACAGCGGCGGGTCGCCCGGCAGCGCGGTAATGCCCGAGCGCAGCACAAAAATCGCCGGCGTCGCCAGCGCACAGGCCAGCACCCAGGCCGGCCGGCCGAGGATCAGCGCCGTCACCGGCGGCACGATCAGGCTGAAAATCGTGGCGATGCTGAACAGCGGCGGCGGCGGCACCAGCCCGGAGAGCAGCGCGCTGCTGATCACGATCGCCAGCGGCGCATAGCGCCAGCCGCGCACATACACATACAGCAGCAGCGCCGCGATGACGATACCGATCAGGTTCATAGTGACGGCGAAGGCCGGGCTGCCTGCGGCGATCTGGTAGATCCCCAGCAGCACAAGGCCGACGACGACCATCGCCTGCGTGCCGATGCCAACCTGGCGTTGGGTAATACGCATTCTAGGCTCCTTTTGTGGGCAACCGGCGGCCTAGTGCCTGCCCACTGCACACGCGGCCGCTATACGCCATGATACAGCGGCGATTGCGCTCGTCTAGCGACAATAGCGCTTCTGTTTGATTACAAACAGCGCACTAGCACATGAATTCTATCAACATTATCCACAGGTTATCCCCAAAAACGCTTACACATTGCTCGGCGCATAGCTGCCGGCGAGCCGCATGAGTGTGCTATAATGAACCACAGAGCGGCAGTTCTGCGGCTGGCCCGCGCGCGTTATGTTTATATAGCGCGATAGAATGCCGTATATTCTGACACCTCACCACGGAATGCGCATGCTTTGCTGCATGGAAGTGTTTCCCGGGAAACCCGCGAACTTCAGTGGTGTAAAGATTTTTTACCGAGCTGGCATAGCGCAAGGCGGAGCACGCTCATGAACGAATTCACGCACCTGCATGTTCACTCCGAGTATAGCCTACTGGATGGCTATGCCACCACCAAAGGCATTATCGAGCGCGCGGCCGAGCTTGGCATGGACAGCATCGCGCTGACCGATCACGGCGTGATGTATGGCGCGATGGATTTTTACGCCGCCGCGAAGAAAGCCCACGTCAAGCCGATCATTGGCATGGAAGCGTACATGGCGCCCGGCTCGGTGAAAGACCCGATGGTGAAGGGCGGCAAGAACTACTTCCACATGCTGCTGCTGGCCAAGAACGAAACCGGCTACCGCAACCTGGTGAAGCTGACCTCGCGCGCGCACCTCGACGGTATGGCGCGCGGCGTGTTTGCCAGGCCACGGATCGACCGCGCGCTGCTCGAGCAGTACCACGAGGGCATTGTTGCGACGTCGTCGTGCATTGCCGGCGAGGTGATCCAGCACCTGACGCAGCAGCAGAAAAAAGAGGCTCGCGCGATCGCCGCCCACTACCGCGATCTGCTCGGCCCCGAGAACTACTACCTCGAGCTGCAGCTGCACGGCAATACGCCCGAGCTTGAGCCGATCAACGACGAGCTCGTGCGCATCGGCGCCGAGCTGGGCATACCGCTGGTGGCCACCAACGATACCCACTTCGTCCGCCGCGAGGACCTGGAGGCCCAGAAGCACGTGATGGCCATGGGCTTCAACCTCACGATGAAGGAGTTCTGCAGCAAGAACTACCAGATGGACGACACCTACTATATTATGTCGGGCGAAGAGATGTGGCAGCGCTTCAAGCGCTACGGCAGCGCGCCGCTCGAGAACAGCCGGCGTATCGCCGAGATGTGCAACCTGAAGCTCGACTTCGGGCGCGTGCAGCTGCCACAGCTGAACTTCATCCCCGAGGGCCACGACGCGGCCTCGTTCCTGCGGTTTGTGTGCGAAGAAGGCCTGATGAAGCGCACCGGCGGCCAGCCGACCGAAGAGTACGTGCGCCGGCTGGACTACGAGCTCGACGTGATCAACGCCACCGGCTTCCCCGATTACATGCTGATCGTGTGGGACTACGTCAAGTTCGCGCGCACGCACGGCATCCCTGCGCTGCCGCGCGGCTCGGCCGGGGCCTCGCTGGTGCTGTACTGCCTGTTTATCACCGACGTCGACCCGATCAAGAACAAGCTGCTGTTCGAGCGCTTCCTCTCGCGCGAGCGCCTCGAGATGCCCGATATCGACACCGACTTCGCCGACTCGCGGCGCAGCGAGATCCTCGAGTATATCGCGCATACCTATGGCCGCGAGAACGTCGCGCAGATCATCACCTATGGCACGCTGGGCGCCAAGGCCGCGCTACGCGACATGGCGCGCGTGCTCGACATCCCGCTCAGCGAGGTCGACCGCGTGGCCAAGCTGATCCCGTCGCTGCCGGTGGGCACCACGATCGCCCAGGCGCTTGAGCGCGTGCCCGAGCTGAAGCAGATCTACGACGGCAACCCCGACCTGCGCAACCTGATCGACTGGGCCCAGCGCGTCGAAGGGCGCATGAAAAGCGTCGGCACGCACGCCTGCGGCGTGGTGGTGAGCCGCAGCCCGCTCGACGAGATGGTGCCGCTGCAGCGCACCTCGAAAGACGAGAACGCCGTGATGGCGGCGTTCGAAGGCCCAACGCTGGCCAAGATGGGCCTGCTCAAGATGGATATTCTGGGCCTGGCGAACCTCTCGATCGTGGCCGAGGCGCTCAAGTATATCGAGCAGACCACCGGCCGCAAGCTCGAGCTGGCCGACATCCCGCTCGAAGATCGCAAGACGTTCGAAAGCCTCGGGCGCGGCGAGACCACCAATGTGTTCCAGCTTGAAAGCGCGGGCATGACCCGCTACCTCATGCAGCTGCGCCCAACCCGCGTCGACGACCTGTATGCCATGGTGGCGCTGTACCGGCCTGGCCCGCTCGAGCAGATCCCCGTCTACATCCAGAACAAGAACAGCCCGCAGGGCATCAAGTACCTGCACCCGATCCTCAAGCCCATCCTCGAAGACACCTACGGCGTGATCGTGTACCAGGAGCAGATCATGCAGCTGCTCCAGACGATCGCCGGCTACACGCTTGGCGAAGCCTACATCGTGATCAAGGCGATCAGCAAAAAGAACAAAGAGCTGATGGCCGAGAACGAGATCCGCTTCAAAGACGGCTGCCTGAAAAAAGGCATCAGCAAAGAGATCGCCGACCAGCTGTGGGATCTCATCCTGCCGTTCGCCGGCTACTCGTTTAACCGCCCGCACGCCACGCTGTACGGCCTGCTGAGCTACCAGACCGCCTGGCTCAAGACGAACCACCCGACCGAGTATATGGCCGCGGTGCTTACGGCCGCCGCCGGCGAGATCGAAGAGGTGGCCAAGAGCGTGGCCGAGTGCTCACGGCTGGGCGTGGCGGTGCTGCCGGCCGACGTGAACCGCAGCAGCGAGGGCTTCACGATCGAGCGGCTGCCCGACGGCCAGCTGAAGGACTTCGCGAACCGCCTGGGCGTTCGCTTCGGCCTCTCGGCCATCCGCAATGTCGGCAGCGGCCCGGTGCATGCGGTGATCGACGCGCGCGCCAAGGCCGGCCCGTTCAGAAGCCTTGAAGATTTCTGCGACCGGGTCGACCGCGCGGCGCTGAACAAGCGCGTGCTCGAAAGCTTGATCAAGTGCGGCGCAACCGACGCGCTGGCGGGCACGCGCCACCAGAAGCTGCACATCCTCGACGCGGCGCTGGCCGCCGGCATCGAGGCCCAGCGCGCGCGCGAGGCCGGCCAGTCGAGCATGTTCGATATGTTCGGCGGCGGCGCCGACGGCGCCGTGACGGTGCAGGCCGTCGGGCTGCCGATCATCCGCCACGAGCCGCAGCACGATAAAGAGATGCTGGCCTGGGAAAAGGAACTGCTGGGCATGTATGTGTCCAATCACCCGATCGCCAAGGCCCTCGACGGCATGGATATGACCGGGATCACGCCGCTGGGCCAGCTCGGCGACGACTTGGTGGGCAAGGTGCACACCTTTGTGGGCATGATCGGCGGCGCCAAGCGGCTGGCCACCAAGAAGGGCGATAGCATGCTGGTGGCCACGCTCGAAGACCTGGAGGCCTCGGTCGAGCTGGTGGCGTTCCCCAAGAGCTTTGAGAAATACCGCGACCTGCTGCAGGACGACGCGCTGCTGCGCGTGACCGCCAAGGTCGATAAGCGCAACGAGAGCATCCAGCTGCTGCTGGAGAGCGCCGAGGTGCTCGAGCCGGTCGCGCGCCCGACCGCCGATCTGCCGCCGCAGATGGACTTGGAGGGCCAGGCCGACAGCATTCCGATCGTGCCCGACGACGCCGGGCTGATGGCCGGCCCGGCCGACGATGCGCCGCATCCGGCCGACCTGGCGGCCCGCGTGCTTGGCGCA
>CALLYN010000797.1 GCA_937858455.1 uncultured Kouleothrix sp. | reverse complement strand
GTGTGTCGCCGAAGCCCCAGAAATCAAACGAGTAGGTGCGGAAATGCTCGGCCACTCGCTCGATGGTAGGGAACCAGTAGCGCCAGCTGCCCAGCCAGCCATGCAGGAACAACACTGGCCGCCCATAGCCAAAAACTTCGTAGTGCACAACTTGTTGATCGACGACCATGATACTCATAAGAGTGCCTGTATGTGTTGGCGGCAGTTTCTATGGTCGGACGATTGTGGTGCGCCACAATTCTACTATACCATAAGAACCGCCGGTGCTCGGATGTTGGTTATGGTCGATATGCCAATTCAGGACTTCTGTCCTACGAGTATGCATAAGCCAGCGCTCGGCCAAAGATCGCGGCGATCAGTCGCCGCTGCTGACGCGCGTGCGCAGCACCGAGATATTCGACTCGCGCTCGTTCAGCGAGCGGCGCAGGCGCCACTGCAGCATGGCGATCTCTTCCGAGATGCTGCGCAGGTTCTGCATTTCTTGCTCGAGCTCTTCGAGCAGCGCGCCGGCCTGAAGCCCGGCCATCACCTGTGCGCGGTCCTTCGAGAGCGTGCCGACGCGATCTTGAATGGCAGCCAGCAGGCCCATCAGGTGCGCCCAGGCCTCGTTATCTTGCGCGGCCTTGACGCGCGCGCCCTGCTGCCGGCCCTCGGCCCACTCTTTGATCTGCGCCTGGATCGCGCCCAGCCGGCTTTCGAGCTGCTGCACGGTTTGCTCGGGCAGTGGCTGCGGCGCGGGGCTGCGCGCCCCGGCACCCTGCACGATCTCGCTCAGCCGATCTTGTAGCTGCGCCATCGAGGAGCCAAGCTGAGTCTGGCGCATGGTCACGGCCTCTTGCTCGTTCAGTAGGTCGAGCAGCATCTCGCGCAGCTTGGTTGTTTCGCCAGCTACGTCGGTGGCCTGCTTCTGCAGCATATGCGGCACGAACCAGAGCAGAAGCACCAGCAAGGCCAGAACCATAATCCCAAGAGCGACAAATAACGCAGTCATAGCGAGATCCTCCTCAAGTTGAGTAAATTATAAGCAGCGGCACCCGCCATGGTCAACCAATCACGGGCTTCACAAATGACATGTGGATTACACCCTATTAGCGCATCGTGGCGCCCGCCTCGCGGCCAAACTGCCCGAGCGTTGACAAGTCGTGCCGCCGCTTCTATAATGCTGCCGCGATTATGCGAAACGACTGAGGTACGCTGGAATGATGGTTTGGAACACGCGCAGGTTCGTGGCAATCGCCGGCCTGGTGGCCGCTTTTGCGCTCGCTGCCTGCGGCCAGGACAGCGCTCTATCAATACAAAAGTTGATCGGCGACGCGCCGCAGTATAGCGGCAAGCAGATCACTGTAAACGGCTTTTACCTGAAAGGCGGCGATTCGCCGGATCTGTCGGTGCTCGCCCCGGTGATCAGCACGCTCGACAATGGCCTGAACGCGCGGCCCAACGGCGATACGATCTGGGTCGATGGCTTTCCTGACGCGGTGCTGGGCCAGCTGCATCAGCCCGGCGATGCTACGTACGGCCTGGTGCGGCTGACCGGCCAGTTCGACGCGGGCGGCAGCTACGGGCCCGACGGCAAGTATAAGTATCGCCTGCAGGTAGCCTCGGCCGAGTCGATCGAGCGCGTGCAGCGCACCGAGACGCGTATCGAGAACAAGCCGCTTGGCGACGGCAAGGTTGGCCTGCTCGACCTAGCCGGCGACCCGGCGAAGTACAACGGCCAGCGCGTCACTACGCAGGGCTACTATTTCTGGAATGGCGTCATCTTTGTGTTGGCCGAGGGGATCTCGACCGAGAAGGATGGCAGCAGCCCGCAGCCAATCGGCAAGGTGTTCTGGATGGAAGGCTTCCCGCCTGACGAATCGGGCAAGCTGCACCTGGGGCCAGGCTCGCCGCCCGGCTATGTGTGGGGGCTGGTAGAAGTTACCGGCGATTTCAAGAGCGGCGGCGGGTTCGGCAAAGATGGCAAGTACGGCGAGTTCATTCAGGTGGCCAGCGCCAAAGCGCTTGAGAATGCCGCGCGCTAGGCTGCGCACGGCACGCATACCCACGAGGCGCCGATGTACTACTTCATCGAGCCGATGGTCGAGCAGGATATCGAGCAGGTGCAGCGGATCGAGCACCGCAGTTTCACCACCACCTGGTCGGCCAACACCTACCGCCACGAGCTGCGCCACCCCGCCAACAGCCGCTATATTGTCGCCCGCGCATCGCCCACGCCGCCGCCGCCGCGCAGCCCGAACCACAGCGCCCGCCGCGGCCTGCTGGCCAATATTCTACCGGCGCTCTTTGGTGGTGCGGCGCAGCCGCCGGCCAGCCCGTACCCGATCGTTGGCTATGGCGGGCTGTGGCTGAGCGTCGATGAGGGCCATATAACCACCATCGCCGTTGCGCCGGAGTACCGCGGGCGGGGCATTGGCGAGCTTGCGCTGAACGGCCTGATCGACCAGGCAGTGGCGCTCGACGCCGATATGCTGACGCTCGAGGTGCGCGTTACCAATGTCGTGGCTCAGCAGCTGTACTTGAAGTACGGCTTCAAGCCGGCCGGTACGCGCCCGCGCTACTACACCGACAATGGCGAGGACGCGCTGATTATGTGGACTGAGTCGATCCACGCGGCAAGCTACCAGGAGCGCCTGCACGCGCTGCGCGACAAGCTGTTCGAGCGGTTGCGGCTCGAGGCGGCCGAGCCACCGCCGCGCATGCAGCGCGAGCCGGGCATATCGGCCTCGTAGCGAGAGCCCGCCGAACACAGAACGAGACGGCCCAGAAGGCCGTCTCGTTCTGTGTTCGGCGGAGGGTTGGCGGCTAGACTTCCATCACCACCGGGATCACCATCGGCCGGCGGCGCGTCTGGCTATAGAGGAACTCGCTGACCGCGTCTTTGATCTTGCGGTGAATGAACATACTATCGGTCTCGGTAGTGCCGTCGCCGGTATGGCCGCTCAGCGCGTCGCGCACCGCGCCCTTGGTCGCCTCGATCAGGTCGTCGGACTGGCGCATATACACAAAGCCGCGCGACACCACGTCGGGCCCGGCCACCAGCTCGCCGGTGGTGCGGTCGATGCTCACCACCACCATCAGGATGCCGTCGCGCGCGAGCAGCTGGCGGTCGCGCACCACCACATTGCCAACATCGCCGACGGTCGTGCCATCGACATAGACATAGCCAACCTGGGCCTTGCCGGTGATCTTACCGAAGTTGCGGCTGAACTCGAGGATCGAGCCATTTTCGGCCAGGATCACATTTTCGGGCTGGAACAGGCCGCCCATGCCCAGCGCCATCTTGCGGTACAGCACCATGTGGCGGTAATCGCCGTGGAATGGCACCACGAACTCGGGCTTGAGCATGGCCAGCACCATCTTCAGCTCTTCCTGGTACGCGTGGCCGGAGACATGCACGCCCTGCACGCCGTAGATCACGTCGGCGCCAAGGCGGAACAGGTTGTTGATCACCCGGCCGACCGAGATCTCGTTGCCGGGGATCGGCGTGGCCGAGACCACGACCGTATCGCCGGGCTTGATCTTGACGTGCTGGTGATCGCGGTTGGCCATGCGCGCCAGCGCGGCCATCGGCTCGCCCTGGCTGCCGGTGCAGACGATCGCCACCTGGTCGTCGGGGTAGTTGCCGGCCTCGTGCGGGCGGATGAGCGTGCCCTCTTCGACGCGCAGGTAGCCCAGCTCGAGCGCGATCTTGCTGTTGTTCTCCATGCTGCGGCCGACCAGCGCGACCTTGCGGCCATACGCCTCGGCCGAGTCGATCGCCTGCTGCACGCGCGAGATATTCGAGGCGAACGTCGCCACGATGATTCGGCCGGGCGCGGTGGCGAAGATGTTATCGAACGCCTCGCCGACGGTCTGCTCGCTGGGAGTATAGCCCTTCGACTCGACGCGCACGCAGTCGGTGATCAGCGCCAGCGGGCTGCGTCGGCCCAGATCGGCGATAAACGTCGTGTCGGTTGGCTGGCCATCGACGGGCGTATGGTCGAACTTCCAATCGGTGAGGTAGACGACCAGGCCGGCGGGCGTAGTGATGCCGAAGCCGACGGTATCGGGGATCGAGTGAGCCACGTGGAATGGCTCGATGGTAAAGGTGCCGATGGTAAGCTTTTCGCCCGCCTGAAAGCGCACCAGCGTGGCGCGGTCGAGCAGGCGATGCTCTTTGAACTTGCCCGTGACCATACCGATTGTCAGCGGGGTGCCGTAGATAGGCGGGAAACCCAAGTCGGCAATCAGGTGTGGCAGCGCGCCAATGTGGTCCTCGTGGCCGTGCGTAAGCAGGATAGCCTTGATCTTGTCTTTCTGCTCGCGCAGGTAGGTGATGTCGGGCAGCACGAGGTCGACGCCGAGCATTTCGGCCTCGGGGAACATCACGCCGCAGTCGAGCAGCAGGATCTCGTCGCCGTACTCGAGAACCCACATGTTGCGGCCCACCTCGCCGGCGCCGCCGAGAGGTATGACTCGCACTCTATTTTTCGCCATAAGTTCTTGTGAAGTCGGTTGCCGGCCGGAATCACGGAAGGCCCGTACTTCGCTCCTTTCTCAAAGGCCGCCCAGCGCCCACGATACGCAAAGCCAACCAGCCTGGGGCAGCGTGCGGCCGCCCGGCCAGTTCAGCTAGTATGTATCGTGATCGCTAGCGCGACCGCTCCAATTCCGATTTTCCAATATCCTCAGGTCTGCCGCACTCAGGCAGACCGTGTGACCGTGAGAGAGACGAAACAGCACAGAGACTATCCAGTATGTATCTCGCTAGGCTCAGCCAGGCCTGTGCGGCGGCGGATCTCGTCGAGCAGCTCGGCGCGATCCTCGAGGCCGGCGTAGATCGGCAGTTTCAGGCGGCCATACGCCTGAGCGTGCAGGAAGCGCAGCAGTGGGTTACGGATCTGGCTGGTATAGTCGGAGCGCAGCAGCAGCTCATCGACTGGCTCGTCGGCGTCGGCGTCGGTGCGGCGGATGCCGCTGATTGCGTCCCAAGGGTATACCAGCGCCACGCCCAGCGCCGCGAAGCGCAGGCCATCGTCGGCCGGGGTGTAGGTGGCGGCCCACTCTTCGAGAATATTCCAGATCACCAGCGGCGTCGCAACGATCAGCACCAGCATGAGCAGCGCCGGCACAATCTGGCTGATCGACAGGCCAGCCTCGATCTGCTGGCGCAGCGTAGCCCAGAACGCGGCCGGGGCATAGCTGATGCCGAGCGTCTCGCGGAAGACCCACAGCGCGACCGCCCAGATCGCCAGCGCGCCGACGAGCAGCACCAGGGCACTACGGCGGCCAGGGGCTGAGAGCCGATATGATTTCATAGAGCAGTCACGGGCCGGCAAGGTGCTGGCTGTTTGCAATTTGCCGACTCCCACATCTTCATAACCCGCGTGGGTGTCAAAACATCGAGAGCTGCGTCAGCTCCGGCTCATCGGGCTCGGGCGGCGGTGCGGGGGCGCGCTTCGCCAGCTCGCGCTCGGCCTGTGCCAGGATCTCGGGCAGGCGCTGGAAATCGGCCTCGATCAGCGGCCGGTTCTGCGGCTGGTGCAGCGCCGCAGCCGGATGCATCATCGGCACAATCAGCCGCCCGCCGACCCAGCGCGGCTGGCCGTGGATGCGCGAGATGCGCTCGTTCGGGAACCACTTGGCCATCGAGAAGCGCCCGAGCGTCACGATCACGCGCGGGTCGATCGCGGCTATCTGGCGCTCGAGGAACAGCCCGCAGGCGGCGATCTCGTCGGGCTCGGGGTCGCGATTGTTGGGCGGGCGGTGTTTCACCACATTGGTGATGAACACATCCTGCCGCCGTAGCCCGGCCAGCGCCAGCAGCTCGGAGAGGAACTGGCCGGCCGCGCCGACGAACGGGCGGCCCTGGCGATCTTCGTTGAAGCCAGGCGCCTCGCCGATGAACATGATCTTCGCAGTG
Organism: uncultured Kouleothrix sp.; assembly: GCA_937858455.1. Taxonomy (GTDB): domain Bacteria; phylum Chloroflexota; class Chloroflexia; order Chloroflexales; family Roseiflexaceae; genus Kouleothrix. The sequence goes on along the minus strand of CALLYN010000797.1, from coordinate 755 downwards.
GCCGGGCCCTCGCCCGGCACGGCCTTGATCGTGCCGCGATGCAGCTTACACTGCGTGCAGACATTCACTTCGGCGGCGATCTGGGCCAGTGCTTCGGCTGCGCTCACGGGGTGCCCCTTCTAGCTCTCACCCGATTTGGCACATTATACCATATCGAGGCGCAAAAAGGCGGGTTCAGGCGGCGCGCGGGGCGGCGGCGATCATCCGCGCATATTCGGCCAGGGTCTGGCGGGCAACCACCGGCCAGTCGAAGGTGCTGCGCACGATCTGCTCGCTCGCGGCGCCCCAGGCAGGCCAGTGCTGGCGCGCCTCGAGCGCCTGCGCCAGCCGCGCGGCCAGGTCGCCCACGCTGCCTGGGCGCACCAGGAAGCCGTTCGTACCATCGAAGACTTTGTCGGGGATGCCGCCAGCGGCCGAGGCGACCACCGGCTTGCGGTGAATCATTGCCTCGAGCGTCACGAGCGACGAGCCCTCGTACAGGGTAGGGTGTACAAACAGGTCGATATCTTCGTACAGGCTGTGCAGCTCGGAGTCGCTCAGGGTGCCGACAAAGGTCACGTGCTCGGCCAGGCCAAGGTCGCGCACCTGGGCCTCGAGCGCCGCGCGCTCCTTGCCCTGGCCCACCAGCAGCCAGCGCCAGCGCGGCGGCAGCTGCGGGCGCAGCCGGGCCAGCGCTTCAGCCAGAATATGGTAGCCCTTGTTGCGCTCGAGCCGGCTGACGCTCAGCAGCACCAGATCGGCTTCGTCAAGCCCGA
>CALLYN010000796.1 GCA_937858455.1 uncultured Kouleothrix sp. | reverse complement strand
GGCGTGAACTTCACCGACATGACCGACGACAGCCGCTCGCCGGCCGAGGGCATGCACCCCGACCAGCACGCGATTGCGTTCGCGCCCGGCGACTCGGGCGTCGCGTTTGTCGGCTCCGACGGCGGCGTGGTACGCACCAACGGCAAGTATGTCGACCGCTCGAGCGAGTGCGCGGCGCGCGGCCTTTCCGCCGCCGACCTCGCCGACTGCACCAGCTGGCTCAAAGTGGTGCCCGAGCGCACTGACAGCCTAAACGACGGCCTCGCGACCCTGCAGTTCCAGAGCGTGTCGGTGAATGCGCGCAACGCGCCGAACGACGTGCTTGGCGGCACCCAGGACAATGGCACCTGGGCGTTCAGCGGCTCGCCGGCCTGGTTCGAGTCGGTTGGCGGCGACGGCGGCCAGTCGGGCATCGACGTCGAGAACCCCAAGATCCGCATGCACTCGTACTACGACGCCCAGCACGACGTAAACTTCCGCGGCACCGACCCGTTTGGCTGGAACTGGATCTCCGACCCGCTGCTGATCAGCGGTGAGGCCCAGTCGTTCTACGTGCCGCTGATCAACGATCCGCGCGTCGGCGGCAGCTGGTTCGTGGGCCTGCAGCACGTCTGGCGCACCACCGACAACGGCGGCGACCAGGCGTTCCTCGAGCAGCACTGCAACGAGGCTACCGGCGACTTCACGGTGAGCTGCGGCGACTGGGAGGCGCTCGGCGGCGAGGCCGGCCCCGGCACCAGCGGCGACCTTGTGAGCCCGCTGTATGGCTCGGACAAGCGCGGCTCGTATGTGGTTGCGGTCGAGCGCTCGCGCTCCGACAAGGGCACGCTGTGGGCGGCCACCCGGCGCGGGCGCCTGTTCATCAGCAAGAACGCCGATGCCGCCAAGGCCGCCGACGTGACCTTTACGCGCATCGACACGCCGAATACGCCCACGCGCTTCATCAGCGGCATCGCGATCGACCGCGATAACCCGAACCACGCCTGGGTCTCGTTCTCGGGCTACGACGCGTACGCCCAGGCCGCCGGCACCGCGACGGGCCACGTGTTTGACGTGACGTACGACCCGGCCGCCGGCACTGCCAGCTGGAAGGATATCAGCTTCGACCTGGGCGACCAGCCGATCACTGATATTGCGCGCGACCAGAACACCGGCGACCTGTTCGCCAGCACCGACTTCGGCGTGCTGTACCTGACCAACGGCAGCTCGAGCTGGGCCACCGCCGCGCCGGGCCTGCCGCCGGTGGCAGTGTACGGCCTGACGGTATCGCCGGCCTCGCGCACGCTCTTCGCCGCGACGCACGGCCGTGGCGTGTGGCGGCTGCGGCTCAAATAGCGCTCGCCGGCACCGATCGTGCGGGGTGTGGCGGCGTTGCCGCTACACCCTTTCTTTATGCCGGGCCAGACGTGGTATAGTAGCGCAAATACACCAAGGCTCAATAGAATATAAGACTTACGCGGCTGGCGTGATCAGCCTTCGGCAGAGCTGTTCGCTTGATCGCGTATAGATTATGCTGCACGACGTGGCGAAGCCACGTAGTGCAGCATAATAAGAAATTTGGGGGCGGCGAAGCCGCCCCCAAACCCCCAACAAAGTGTAGGTAATCAAGCGAATTTGGTATAAGATAGCCGATCATGTATACCTGGTATAGCTACACCGAGCAGCGCATGCTGCACACCGTCGTGGGCGACCTGCGCGTGGCCGACGCGGTGTATAGCCCACAGCTCCATAATCGCCGCAAGCTCTACGCGCTGCTGCCGCGCTCGTACGCGGCCGACGCGGCGCGGCGCTACCCGGTGATCTATATGCAGGATGGGCAGAACCTATTCGATCAGCTGCTCAGCTACGCCGGCGAGTGGCGCGTCGACGAGACCATGGCCGCGCTCGCGGGCGAAGGCTTCGAGGCGATTGTGGTGGGCATTCCGAATATGGGCGTGCGGCGGATCGACGAGTACAGCCCGTTCAAAGACAGCCGGCTGCGGCGCGGCGGGCGCGGCGACTGGTACGTGGCGTTTATGGCCGAAACCGTCAAGCCGCTGATCGACGCGACCTTCCGCACCATGCCCGAGCGCGAGCACACCGCGGTGATTGGCTCGTCGATGGGTGGCCTGATCAGCCTGTACGCTTTTTTCAGCCGCCCCGACGTGTTCGGCATGGCCGGGGTGATGAGCCCGTCGCTGTGGTTTGCGCAAGAGGCGATCTTCCCGTTTGTCGAGCAGGCGCCCTTCCGCCCCAGCCGCCTGTACATCGACGTTGGCACGCACGAAGGCGCCGATACCCGGCTGGCGCGCCGCCCGCCTCATACCTATACTAGCCGCTACCTCACGGCGGCGCGGCGCCTGCGCGACATGCTGCTGGCCAAGGGCTACCTGGTCGGCACCTACCTGCGCTACGACGAAGAAGAGCTGGCTACCCACAACGAGGCCGCCTGGGCGCGGCGATTGCCCGAGGCGCTGCGCTTTCTGCTGGCGGGCCACCGCCAGGGCGCCGGCACCCCAGCACTGGCCGAGCGCTGGTGGGAGTTTTGACCGCAT
>CALLYN010000795.1 GCA_937858455.1 uncultured Kouleothrix sp. | reverse complement strand
TGCCGGCACGGCGGCGCGCGGGGCGGCGGCGGGCTGGGGCGCGGCAATCGCCTCGACGATCGCCAGCTCGAGCGGCAGCTGGCCGTAGGTGCTGGCGCGCAATTGCTGGTCGAGCCCGCTGAACAGCTTCACCCAGCCGAGCAGCGCGCCCAAGTCGGCGGCGGCGGCTTGGCGCTGCAGCTGCGCGATCTCATCTTCGGTCACCTCGAGCAGCGTGGGCACACCGCCGGCCTTCAGCAGCAGCAGCGCGCGCAGCCGCTCGACCAGATCGCGGGTGAACTGGCGCAGGTCGGCGCCCTGCTCGGCCACGCCGTTGAGCGCGCGCAGCGCGCCGGTAAGATCCGCCGCAATCAGCGCCTCGGCCAGCGCGGCAACCTCCTGGGCCTCGGTGGCGCCGAGCAGCCCCTGCACCTGCGCCAGCGTGATCGTGCCGCTGCCGTAGGCCATGAGCTGATCGAGCAGGCTCAGCGCGTCGCGCATGCTGCCGGTGGCGGCGCGGGCGATCGCCTCGGCCACGCCGGGCTCGAGCCGCACCTGCTCTTCGGCGGCCACGGCGTGCAGGTGCGCGGCGGTGGCGCCGACAGTGTGGCGACTGAAGGTGAAGCGCTGGCAGCGCGACAGGATCGTGGCCGGCACTTTATGGTTCTCGGTGGTGGCCAGAATGAACAGCGCGTGCCCCGGCGGCTCCTCAAGCGTCTTCAGCAGCGCGTTGAACGCCGCCGTCGAGAGCATATGCACTTCGTCGATGATGTAGACTTTGTACGCGCCGCTGGCGGGCCGGAACTGCACGCGCTCGATGATCTCGCGCGCGTCTTCGACGCTGGTGTGCGAGGCTGCGTCCATCTCGATCACGTCGACGGCGCGGCCGTCGGCGATCGCGCGGCACGAATAGCACACGCCGCAGGGGCGCTGCGCCGGCTCGGCGCTGCAGTTCACCGCCTTGGCCAGCAGCCGCGCTACCGTGGTTTTGCCGACGCCGCGCGGCCCGGTGAACAAGTAGGCGTGCGCGATCCGGCCCTCGGCGATGGCGTTTCGTAGCGTCTGAACAATATGTTCCTGGCCGACCAGCTCGCCGAATGTCTGCGAGCGATAGCGGCGATATAGTGCCTGGGAAGCCATGCGCGCTCTCTTGTGCGTGTGCACCGGGCATTATACCCCAGGCCAGAGTGGGTCGCAAGCACAGATTTTCGAGATACCGGGCGGCTCGCGCGCGCTAGCGCGTGGCCGGCAGCTCGGGCGCGTAGCGCCGCAGGTCGTCGCGCAGCTGCAGCAGCGCCAGGTCCTTGAGCTTGCTCTCGAGCATGATGTCGAAGTCGCGGGCGCCGGCCGCGCCGCGCAGAAAGCTGATGAACTCGAACGGGTTGATGTAGTCGGAGTGGCCGCTCCATACCGGCCGCGCCTGCACCAGCTCGGTTTTGCCGGTGTGGCGGTTCTTGCGCTCGAGCGTGCGCTGCTCGGTGCGCGGCGAGCTGTAGTGGATCTTGGGCGTCACGCCGGCGGGCCACGTCGCCAGGCACATGCGCAGCGCCTCGTGCTGATCGAGGCCGGCGCGGTTGACGCACCAGTGGTGCAGGTAGTCGAAGACCAGCCGCACGCCGCTGCGCTCGTGGATCCACAGAATATCGTCCACGCCGTAGCGCGTGTCGTCGTTCTCGAGCACCAGCCGGCGCCGGGCCGGCTCGGGCAGCCGCGCATAGGCGCGCACCCAGCGCTCGCGGCCGGCCGCGAGGTCGCCATACACGCCGCCGACATGCGTCACCACCACGGCCTCCGGCCCCTGGCCCATGGCGTCGAGCATGCGCGCCTGCGCGTCGAGGTCGCGCATGCTCTTGTTCACCAGGTCGTCGTCGGGGCTGTTCAGCAGAATGTACTGCGAGGGATGAAACGAGAGCCGCAGCCCCTGCGCGCTGGCGGCCTGGCCCAGGCGCGCCAAGTCGGCGGCGCACTCGTCGAGCTGGCCGTGAAACTGCGGCAGGTCGGGGTGCGTGAGGTACGGCGCGATGTCTGAGCTGATCCGGTACATCGTGATGCCCATGGCGCCCAGGTACGCGAAGATCGCCTCGAGGTAGCCGAGGCTGACGCGCAGGTGCGGCGCGCTCTGCCAGCGCCGCGCGTCGTTCGAGGGCAGGCCCGGCTGCCCTAACACTTTCACCGCAAAGCCCAGGCGCATACACAGCCCTTTCTCGCGAGCCGCAGGCGCGGCAAGCGCGCAGTATGCAAAGATCATGCCGCCAGGCGGAACCACAGCGGCCGCGCCGCCGTCATTTCAGCAGCGAAATACTTTCGGCGCGGCTACAGGCGCAATCGAGCGCGCCGCTATGTGGGTGAGGAGCATACCAATGAAGCACAAACGTCTCATCGCTCTGATCGGGTTGGCGCTGCTGCTGGCGGCCTGCGGCGCCTCGTTCGCCCAGCGCGCCGGCATGACCGCCGCGGCGCCTACCGCGGCGCCCGCATCGGCATGATCTTCCAGGATCCGATGACCACGTTGAACCCGCTGCTGACGGTCGGCGCACAGATCGCCGAGGCGGTGCGCATCCATGACCGCACTGTCGGCGCCGAGGCCGCCCGCCGCCGTGCCGTGGAACTCCTCGACCTGGTCGCGATCCCCTCGCCCGGGCAGCGAGCCGCGCAGTACCCGCACGAGTTCTCCGGCGGGATGCGCCAGCGCGCCGTGATCGCGATGG
>CALLYN010000794.1 GCA_937858455.1 uncultured Kouleothrix sp. | reverse complement strand
TCCGCGAAGGCGGGCGCACCGTCGGCGCGGGCGTCGTCACCAAGATCGTCGAGTAAGCGAAGTATCTAGCGTGCCGAGTGCGGAGCAACCTCCGCACTCGACGCGCGTGTGCTTGCTACACAGGAGCGCAGAATGGCAAAGCAAAAGGTTCGCATCCGCCTCAAAGCGTATGACCACAAAATTCTAGATCAGTCGGCAAGGCAGATTGTCGAGGCGGCCGAGCGAACTGGTGCGCTTGTCGCCGGGCCAGTACCGCTACCGACCAAGATCGAGAAGTACAGCGTCATTCGCTCGTCGTTCATCGATAAAGACTCGCAAGAGCAGTTTGAGATTCGCACACACAAGCGCCTGATCGATGTGCTTGACCCAAGCCAGCAGACGATCAACGCGCTGATGAAGCTCAATTTGCCAGCGGGCGTCGATATCGAGATAAAGTTGTAGACGTGACGACCGACAGCCGGCGACCGAGCGTTTCACGTATGTCGGTGGTCGGCGGTCGGCAGTTCTGAGAAGCAGCCGCTGCGGCAGGTTCGCCATGAGTCCGCATGCTGCCGAGGTGCAATTATGATCGAAGGTTTGCTAGGCCGAAAAATCGGCATGACTCAAGTCTTTAGCGCAGCCGGCGAGGCCATTCCGGTTACGGTGATCGAAGTAGGCCCGTGCGTGGTCACCCAAGTGCGCAACAAGGATCGCGACGGCTACGAGGCTGTGCAGATCGGTTTTGGCGAGGCAAAGTCCAAAAGCCTCACCAAGCCCGAGCAGGGCCACCTAGCAAAAGCGGGGCGGCTGGTTCGCTATCTGCGCGAGTTCCGCGCCGATAACATTGCCGAGCACGAAGTCGGGCAGGTACTCACCGTCGATGTTTTTCAGCCCGGCCAGGTAATCGATGTCACCGGCACATCGAAAGGCCGCGGCTTCCAGGGTGTGGTCAAGCGCCACAATTTCCGCGGTGGCCCGAAGACCCACGGCCAGAGTGATCGCTGGCGCGCACCCGGCTCGATCGGCGCCGGCACCGACCCAGGCCGTGTCTGGAAAGGCACGCGTATGGCCGGTCGCATGGGCAACCGCCGCGTCACCGTACAAAATCTCCAGGTTGTCGAAGTCGTGTCCGACAAGCATATTCTCCTTGTCAAAGGTTCGGTTCCGGGCGCGAAGAATAGCTTGCTGATGGTTCGCCGGGCCGTGAAGGCTGCAAAATAGTTGTGGGCTGTGAGTTATTCGCGCGAAACACGGCATACTTCACAACTCATAACTGATGAACAGAGGATACGCGGTAATGGAAGCAAAACTCTTCAACCAATCCGGCGCCGAAGTCGGAACCATACAGCTAGATGAATATATCTTCGGCATTGAGCCGAACGTGCCAGTAATGCACCAGGCTATGGTTCGCCAGCAAGCCAATGCGCGCATGGGCACGCATAATACGCTTGGCCGCGGCGAAGTGGCCGGCAGCACGAAAAAGCTGTTCCGCCAGAAAGGCACCGGCCGGGCACGCCAAGGTTCGGTTCGCGCGCCTCATCGCAAAGGTGGCGGCGTGGCCCACGGCCCACATCCCCGCTCATACCGCCAGGCAATGCCTCGCAAGATGCGGCGGCTGGCGGTGCGCTCGGCGCTCTCGGCCAAGTACGCCGCTGACGAGATCCGCTTCATCGACTCATGGGCGTTCGAGCAGCCGCGCACGAAGTTGTTCGTGCAAAGCCTGGCCGCGCTTCAGATCAGCGGCAAAACGCTCGTCGTGCTCGATCGCAAAGATGCCGTCGTGCAAAAATCGGCGGGGAATATCACCGGCGTGAAGACATTGCTCGCCCACTACGTCAACGTCATCGACCTGCTGAGCTACGATAATATCATTATCTCGCGCGCGGCGATCGACGTACTGGCGAGCTTCCTGAGCCAGACCAACGCCGAGGCCACCTCGGCCACCGACGACGGAGAGGCCTAAATGAACGCGCATCAGATCATTATTCGGCCGCTAATTACCGAGAAAAATACCAACCTTATGTCGCTGAACAAGTACAGCTTCGAGGTTGACCGCTCGGCTAATAAAATGCAGATCAAGCAGGCGATCGAAGAGGTTTTCAACGTCACCGTCACCGCCGTTCATACCATGAACGTGCGCGGTAAGCTGCGCCGCCGCGGAATGCGCTATGGCTATACCGCCGATTGGAAAAAGGCGATCGTGACGCTGGCCGAAGGAAGCCGGATCGAGCTGTTCGAGGGCGTGTAATGAGTTTTGAGTTTTAAGTTTTGTGTGTCGAGTGTACCAACCATCAGCTCAACACACAGCGCTCGAAACTCAGCACTTCACGGAGTAAACCATGGGTGTTCGACGATACAAGCCAACCTCGGCCGGCCGCCGGAATATGTCGGTCGCGACGTTCGAGGAGATCACCAAGAAGAAGCCGGAGAAGCGCCTGCTTGCTCCGCTCTCAAAGAGCGGCGGCCGTAACAATTATGGGCGCATCACGACGCGGCATCGCGGCGGCGGCCACAAGCGCGCCTACCGCATCATCGACTTCAAGCGCAACAAGTTCGGCGTACCGGCGAAGGTTGCCGCGATCGAGTACGATCCCAACCGCAGCGCACGTATCGCACTGCTAAACTACGCTGATGGCGAAAAGCGCTATATCCTGGCGCCTCTGGGCCTGAATGTTGGCGATACCGTGATGAGCGGCCCCGACGCCGAGGTACGCGTGGGCAATGCGTTACCGCTACGTGCCATCCCGCTTGGCAGCCAAGTGCATAATGTCGAGCTCCAGCTCGGCCGCGGCGGCGTGATGGTACGCAGCGCAGGCGCCTCGGCACAGTTAATGGCCAAAGAAGGCAGCTATGCGACACTGCGCATGCCTTCGGGCGAGATGCGCCAGGTGCTGATCGACTGCCTCGCGACTATTGGCCAGGTTGGCAATCTCGATAATCAGAATATTCGCCTGGGTAAGGCTGGCCGTAAGCGCTGGCTCGGCCGGCGGCCCGAGGTGCGCGGGTCGGCGATGAACCCGCGGGACCATCCCCACGGCGGCGGCGAGGGCCGCGCGCCTCGTGGTATGTCGCCCAAGACCAAGTGGGGCAAGCCGGCGCGCGGCGTGCGCACGCGGCATAACCCCAGCACCGACCGCTACATCGTTCGGCGCCGTAAGCCGTAATCGTGAGGGTATGGGCGGCCCTACCCGCCCGCTGTTAGGTGGGAGTGCGCAGGCGCGTACCAGAGGCAGCGAGCCAATGCTCGACCTCTCCCTCCTCCCAAGATAAAGGAAGGGATGACATGTCTCGTTCGTCCAAGAAAGGACCTTACGTCGATATCAGGCTGCTCGGCCGGGTCGAAGATATGAACCGCGCGAATGAAAAGCGGGTGCTGCGCACCTGGTCGCGCGCGTCGACAATCTTCCCCCAGATGGTCGGGCATACCATCGCCGTTCACGATGGGCGCCGCCATGTGCCGGTGTATATCACCGAAAACATGGTTGGCCATAAGCTGGGCGAGTTTGCGCCGACGCGCTTCTTCCGCGGCCACGGCGGCAAAAAGGCCGACAAGCGCGGGAAGGTGAAGTAGCGATGCAAGCGAAAGCTATCAACAAGATGGTGCGCATCTCGCCGACAAAGGTGCGCCCGGTGATCGACCTCGTGCGCGGCAAGCCCGTGGAGCGCGCACTGGCGATACTGCGCTACATGCCGCAGAAAGCCGCTAAAGAGATCGCTCGCACCATCCAGTCGGCGGCGGCTAACGCCGAGAATAACTTCGAAATGGACCCCGAGACGCTGGTCGTTAAGACGATCTTCGCCGACGAGGGCCCGGCGTTCAAACGTATTATGCCGCGCGCGCGCGGCCGCGCCGACCGCATTCGCAAGCGCACGACACATATTACCGTGATCGTCGACGACGGCGAGGAGATTTAAATGGGACGTAAGGTACATCCAATCGGCTTCCGCTTAGGCTACATCAAAGACTGGCAGTCGAAGTGGTTTGCGGATCGCACCTATACCGATCAGCTGCACGAAGATTTCTTGCTGCGTCGGCTGATTATCAAAGAGCTTGCGAATGCCGGCGTCGCGCGCGTCGAGATCGAGCGCTCGGCAAACAAGATCGAAGTAACGGTGTACACCGCGAAGCCCGGTATTGTGATCGGCAAGCGCGGCGCCAAGGTCGATGAGCTGAAGTCCGACCTTGAGAAGCGCACCGCTAAAAAGGTCAAGCTCAATATCCAAGAGATCCACCAGCCCGAACTTGAGGCTCAGCTTGTGGCCGAAAGCATCGCCGAGCAGATCAACAAGCGCGTATCGTACAAGCGCGCGATGAAGCAGGCAGTGCAGCGCGCAATGCGCTTGGGCGCGCAAGGCGTGAAGATCAAGTGCTCGGGCCGCCTCGGCGGTGCCGAGATGGCACGTATTGCGAACGAGAGCGACGGCCGGGTACCACGCCACACGCTGCGCGCCGATATCGACTACGCCCAGGTGCACGCACACACGACGTATGGCCGCATTGGCGTCAAGGTGTGGATCTACAAGGGTGAAGTGTTCCCCGACGCAATGGGCAAGCTCCAGGTCGTGCAGACGGCTGCGGCACGCAACCAGGCGGCCGAAGAGGAAAATCGGCCGCGCCAGCGGAGCGGCCGTGGCGGCGGGCGCAACGAACGTGACCGCGGCGGCGAGCGTGAAGGCGGCGATCGCGGCGGTCGTGGCGGCGGCC
>CALLYN010000793.1 GCA_937858455.1 uncultured Kouleothrix sp. | reverse complement strand
CATGGTCTCGCGGGCCGCGCGCGCCCACGAGAACTGGCGCGCGCGCGCCACGCCCATGCGGCCCAGCTCGGCGCGGCGCTCGTCGTCGTCCCACAGCGCGGCGATCTCGTCGGCCCATATGTCGGCGTCGAGCGGTGGCACGTACACAGCGGCGTTGCCACCGATCTCGGGCAGGCTCGAAGTAGCCGCGGCCAGGCAGGCCGCGCCGCAGGCCATCGCCTCGAGCAGTGGCAGCCCAAAGCCCTCGTAGAGCGAAGGGTTGATGTAGATCCGGCAGGCGTTGTACAGCCAGCGCAGGTCGTACTGGCCCACCCCGCCGGCGAACTGCACGTGATCGGCCAGGTTCAAATCGCGCACCGCCGCGAAGATTGCCTCGTCGCGCCAGCCGCGCCGGCCGACAATCAGCAGGCGATACCCGGCGTTGGGCTGGCGATCGAGGCAGATCCGCAGCGCCTGCAGCAGCGTTGGCAGGTTCTTGCGCGGCTCCAGCGTGCTGACGAACAGCAGGAACGAGCCGGCCTGCACCGGCTTGCCGTTCAGCACGCGCGCCTCGCCCGCGCGCAGCTCGATCGGCTGGTAGAGCGACGCGGCCGCCTCGTGGATCACGTCGATCTGCTCGGCCGGCATGTCCAGGAACTGGGCGATGTCCTGGCGCGTCGCCTCCGAAACTGCGATGACGCCGTCGGCGCGCGGGGCGTTGCTCTTCACCTGGCCGTAGTAGGCCCTGGCCGAGTCGTCGAGGATCTCGGGGTAGTGCATAAACGCCAGGTCGTGGATCGTCACCACCGCAGGGCAGGGCCGGCGCGTCGGCGCGATGAAATCGGGGCAGTGCAGCACGTTCGGCCGCGCCAGCATCACCTCGAGCGGCAGCGTCCACTGCTCGAAGCGATGGTGTGGCGGCGTCAGCGCGGTGCGGCGCGACACATTCGGCGCGATCGCCAGCGGGCGCAGCTGGTCGCGATGCTGCAGGCAGACGAACTCGTCGTCGCGGGCAACATCGGGCAGCGCCATAAGCAGCTGGCGCGTATACTGAGAGATGCCGCCCTGCCGGTAAGCATTCAGACGGGCGTCAATTGCAATACGCATGCTTTTCCGAATCTATGTGCTCGTGGCGCCTGGGTGCGCCTGCCGCGATACACGCCGCGGCCCGGCCGCGCGCCAGTGCGGCCCAGGCCGGACGGCTGCGACGCAGCGTGGGCTCCACGAGCGGGCAGAATACTGTTTGTATGAACGCAGCGAGCTATCATTGTTATCGTACCACAGAACGGCTATTTCACGCCGATGTGGCGTATGCTGCCCGTGGCAGCTACGGTGCACTGTCGTAGCTGTCGCCGGCTTCGACCACCAGGCCGTCGTAGGCCAGCTCGACGCCGTCGGGCAGCGCGGCATTCACGGCGGCGTGCTCGAGATCGTGGGTCATGTGTACCAGTAGGGTGCGGCGCGGCTGCAGCTCAGCCGCCACGGCGCAGGCCTGCGCGACATTGAAGTGCGTCGGGTGCTCGGCGTAGCGCAGCGCGTTGAGCACCAGCACATCCAGGCCGCGCAGCAGCGCCAGCGACTCCGGCGGCAGCGCGCTGGCGTCGGTCACATACCCCAGCCGGCCGATGCGGAAGCCGGTGATCGACCATGTGCCATGCTGCACGTCGAATGGCAGCGCGGCCACGCCGGCGGCTCGAAACGCCACGCCGCTGCGGATCTCGCACAGCTCGAGCTCGGGGCGCGTCGAGCCGCGCGAGCTATCGTGAAACGCGTAGCTGAAGCGCTCGCGCACCATCCCCAGCGTGGTAGCCGAGCCAAACAGCGGTATTGCCGAGCGCTGCGCGAAATTCAGCGGCCGTAGATCGTCCAGGCCCGAAATATGATCGGCGTGGGCGTGCGTCAGCAGCACGGCGTCGACGCGGCTGATATGCGCGGCCAGCGCCTGCTGCCGCAGGTCCGGGCCGGCGTCGAACAGCAGCGTGCGGCCACCCGCCTCGAGCAGCGCCGAAGTGCGCAGCCGGTGGTTGTGCGGGTCGGGCGAGGTGCACACGGCGCAGCGGCAGCCGATCACCGGTACGCCCATCGATGTGCCGGTTCCTAAAAATGTCAGTCGCATGCTCGCGTCGCGCGACGCAATTGCGTCGTGCGCCGGCGCCCGGCCCCATCGAAGCAACACGCCGCATGTACTGCTGATCCGGCTGCATTATAGCATACGCGCCCTGCGTGTAGGAGCCTGCTCGCGTGTTTTGCGCGCCGGTATCGCCTGGGCGTGCTGGCAGGTTGCAGCGCGGCCGCAGCTATGCTATAATCGCGCGTCGAAGTGAATAGTATGCTCATCACGAGGGGCGGAGGGACTGGCCCGACGAAGCCCGGCAACCCCATACCAGGTTTTGAATGCTGAGTTTTAAGTGCTGAGTTGTCGAGGTAAAACTCAGGCTTAAAATGCAAACCTCAAAGCTCGGTAGGGAAGGTGCCAATTCCTGCAGGTGTTCCTGATGCACCTGAAAGATGAGAGGTAACATAGCTGGGCCTCTCGCAGTGCGGGCGGCTTTTTTTGATGAAAACAGCCGAAACATTTCAGCATATCTGGTGGGACGGCGACGCCGTGGGCCTGCTCGACCAGCGGCTGCTGCCGGGCGCCGAGGTGGCGGTGCGCTGCGCGACGCTCGGCGATGTGGTGCAGGCAATCAAGAGCATGCAGGTGCGCGGGGCGCCGGCGATCGGCTGCACTGCGGCCTATGGCATGGCGCTGGTGGCGCAGCAGCACCACGGCAGCGCCGCCGAGCTGCTTGCTCGCCTGGCCGAGGCCAAGGCCGCGCTCGACGCCAGCCGCCCCACCGCCGTGAACCTGATGTGGGCAACCGCGCGCATGCTGCGCGCCGCCGAATCCCACGCCACCGACGAGCCAGCCGCGCTGCGCGGCGCGCTGCTCGACGAAGCCCACGCGATCATGGCCGAAGACCTGGCGATGTGCTATGCGATCGGCGAGCACGGCCTGCAGCTCATCCCCGAGCGTGGCCACGTGCTGACGCACTGCAACGCCGGCGGGCTGGCCACCGCCGGGCTTGGCACCGCGCTCGCGCCCATTCGCATCGCGCACAGCAGCGGCCGGCCGGTGCATGTGTTCGTCGACGAAACCCGGCCGTTTTTGCAGGGCGCGCGCCTGACGGCCTGGGAGCTGCAGCGCGCCGGCGTGCCGCTGACGCTGATCACCGATAATATGGCCGCCTACTTCATGCGCCGCGGCGAGATCGACTGCGTGATCGTCGGCGCCGACCGCGTGGTGGCCAATGGCGATATCGCCAACAAGATCGGCACCTACGGCTTGGCCGTGCTGGCGCGCGCCCACGCCATCCCGTTCTATGTCGCAGCGCCTTCCTCCACGATCGATCTGAGCCTGCCCGACGGCGATGCCATCCCGATCGAGCAGCGCGACCCGGCCGAGGTCACGACGATTGGCGGGCAGATGCTGGCGCCGGCCGGCGTGCAGGCCGCGCACCCCGCGTTCGATGTTACGCCCCACGAGCTCATCACCGCCTTGATCACCGAGCGTGGCGTTATTCGGCCGCCATACGAGGAGAACCTGCGTCGTATTATGTAATTTGCGGTTTACGGTTTACGATTTTCTCGGGCCGATGCTGCCCGGTGCCCCGCCAGCGCTCGATGTGGAGTTTATCGTAAATCCAAAATCGTAAATCGTAAATCGCTATGCCGTTGCCTTTCGCACCCGCCGCCCTGCCGCTGCTGCTGGGCGGGCTGCCGCACCGCAACGCGGCGCAGGCGCTCGAGATCTCGCGCCGCTACGCCGGGGCGCTGCTGGCCTGGCCGCAGCTGCCTCAGCGCAGCTTGCGCGAGCAAAGCGTCGTGCAGAGCATGCTCGGCTTTCCGGGGCTGGTGGTCGACGAAACCCAGGCCCGCGTGTATGTCGACCGGCGGCGCGCCGAGCGCGAGCTCGACCGGCTGGGGCTGGCCTACCTGGAAGATCGCTACGCGACGGTGGCGCTCGCCCCCGACGACGCCTACGGCCTCGATGAGCTGCTGCGCCAGGCCGAGGGGCTGCGCGCCGCCAAGGCGCTCAAGGGCCAGCTGACCGGGCCGATCAGCCTGGCGGCGCAGGTGACCGACGAAAACGACCAGCCGCTGCTGTACGACGACATGCTGTTCGACGCGCTGGCGCAGCACTTGGCGCTGCGCGCCGAGTGGCAGGAGGCGCGGCTGAGCGAGTGGAACCCGACGACGATCATCTGCGTCGACGAACCGTTTCTCGAGATGGTCGGCCTGCCGTTTGTGCCCGTCGAGTGGCCGCGCGTGCGCGAGCAGATCGACCAGGTGCTCGAAGGCGTGCGCGGCTGCAAGGCGCTGTTCGCCGGCGGGGTGCCCAACTGGCACGAGCTGCTGCAGATCGGCGTCGATATGATTATCGCCGATGTCGCGCATCACGGCGCGGCGCTGGCCGAAGCGGCGCCGGCGCTCGGCGAGTTTCTCGGACGCGGCGGCGTGGTTGGCTTGGGCCTGCTGCCCGCCGACGAAGATGCAATTGCGCGGGCCAGCGCCGATACGCTGGCGGCGCAGACCTGCGTGGATTGCCACAACAGCCACCCGGAAAGCACCAAGCGGGACTGGAAGCTGGGCGATGTGCGGGCCGTCTTCGGCAGCACCATTCCGCTGGACGAGATTGCCGCGCGCATGCGCGACATCCGCAACTGGATCTTCATCACCCTGGGCACCGGCTTTGCCCTGTCGCGCTACCACGACCTGGTGCTGTCGCGCCACCGCAGCATCGTGGACTGCAACGGCAATACCGTTTCGGCCACGCCACCCGCCATCGTCAAGGATTACCACAGCGAACTGCCCAGCACGGACGCAGGCGGAAATGCGATCTGTGCCGGCACGGCCGGCACGGTCCAGCTTGGCGACGCAGCCCACCCGGCCGGCGGCTATACCTATGTCGACAGCC
>CALLYN010000792.1 GCA_937858455.1 uncultured Kouleothrix sp. | reverse complement strand
TCATCATTCTGGTAGCTGCGCTGGCGCTATTCTTCAACTACTTCAACAACCAGCAAAACGCGCCGGATGAGAAGGGTATCACCGAGGTGATCTCGCTTGCCAAAGACGGCAAGATCGACCGGATCGAGCCGCAGTCGGCAAGTAACGATATTTTCTTTACCCTGAAGGATAACCCCAAGCAGCGCTATCGCTCGCGGCTCGAGGCCAACGACAGCATCACCAACCTGCTGGTGCAGTCGGGCGTCGATCCCAAGGCGGTGAATGTGCTGGTGCAGCCGGCGCCGGCCTGGGGCGGGCTGCTCAATATCTTCACCATCCTGCTGCCGGTGCTGCTGATGATCGGCTTCTTCATCTTCTTCATGCGCCAGGCCCAGGGCTCGAACAACCAGGCGCTGTCGTTTGGCAAGAGCCGGGCGCGCATGTTCTCGGGCGATAAGCCGACGATCACGTTCGCCGATGTGGCCGGCCAGGAAGAGGCCAAGCAGGATCTGACCGAGGTGGTCGAGTTCCTGAAGTTCCCCGATAAGTTCGCGGCGCTGGGCGCGCGCATCCCGCGCGGCGTGCTGATGGTCGGCCCTCCCGGAACCGGCAAGACGCTGCTTTCACGCGCGGTGGCGGGCGAGGCCGGCGTGCCGTTCTTCTCGATCTCCGGCTCGGAGTTCGTCGAGATGTTCGTCGGCGTCGGCGCAAGCCGCGTGCGCGACCTGTTCGACCAGGCCAAGCGCAATGCGCCCTGCATCGTGTTCATCGACGAGATCGACGCGGTCGGCCGCCAGCGCGGCGCTGGCCTCGGCGGCTCGCACGACGAGCGCGAGCAGACGCTGAACCAGATCCTGGTCGAGATGGACGGCTTCGATACCAACACCAATGTGATCGTGATCGCCGCCACTAACCGCCCCGACGTGCTCGACCCGGCGCTGATCCGGCCCGGCCGCTTCGACCGCCAGGTGATCCTTGATGCCCCAGACGTGAAGGGCCGCGTGGCCGTGCTCAAGGTGCACACCAAGGGCAAGCCGCTCTCCGACGATATCAACCTCGAGGTGATCGCGCGCCAGACGCCGGGCTTCTCGGGCGCCGACTTGGCCAACGCGGTGAACGAGGCCGCTATCCTGGCGGCGCGCCGCTCGAAGAAGAAGATCGGCATGGCCGAGCTACAAGACGCGATCGAGCGCGTGGCGATGGGTGGCCCCGAGCGCCGCAGCCGCGTGATGACCGAGCGCGAGAAGCTGATCACGGCCTACCACGAGGCCGGCCACGCGATTGTCGGCGGCGGTATGCCCAAGGCCGACGGCGTGCAGAAGGTCACGATTATTCCGCGCGGCCGGGCCGGTGGCTACACCCTGTTCCTGCCCGACGAAGACCGCAACTACATGAGCGTGTCGCAGTTCGAGGCGCAGCTGGCCGTGGCGCTGGGCGGCCGCGTGGCCGAGGAGATCGTCTTCGGCGATGTGACCACCGGCGCGTCGAGCGATATTACCACCGTGACGCGGATCGCCCGCGCGATGGTGACGCGCTATGGCATGAGCAAGAAGCTTGGCCCGATCGCCTTCGGCGAGAAGGACGAGCTGATCTTCCTCGGCCGTGAGATCAGCGAGCAGCGCAACTACGGCGACGATGTCGCCCGCGCGATCGACGGCGAGGTGCACCGGATCGTCGATGAGGCCTACGGCCGCGCCCGCGAGATCCTTACCACCAACCGCGCTGTGCTGAACGATATGTCGAGCGCGCTGATCGAGTACGAGACGATCGACGGCGACCGGCTGCGCGAGCTGCTGGGCCGCGTGAAGCTGCTCCAGCTGCCCGAGCCGGTGGTGAGCCTGAATGGCAATGGCAGCGCCACGGCGCCGCTCACGGATGTGCCAAACCCGATCGCTTAACCCCTGCAAACGGCACGCGAGCCCTGGGGCGGTACACCGCTCCAGGGCTCGTTGTTCGTCGCGCTGGCGCCTGTGCTATAATATGGCCAGCAAACAACACAGGAGGCTCGTGTTATGTCCGGCCACTCGAAATGGCACTCGATTCGCCGCTCCAAAGGCATTCTCGATCAAAAGCGCGGCCAGCTGTTCACCAAGCTGGCGCGCGATATTACGATTGCGGCGCGCGAAGGGGGCAGCGGCGACCCCGACGGGAACTTTCGCCTGCGCATTGCAGTTGATAAAGCCAAGGCCAATAACATGCCCGCCGATAACATCCAGCGCGCGATCGACCGCGGCATGGGTAAGGGCGGCGAGGCCAAGCTTGAAGAGATCTACTACGAGGGCTACGCCCCCGGCGGCGTCGCGCTGATGATCGAAACCGCCACCGACAACCGTAATCGCACCAACTCCGAGGTTCGCGCCACGCTGAGCAAGGCCGGCGGCAACCCTGGCGAGCCAGGATCGGTCGGCTGGATGTTCAAAACCAAAGGCCTGATTACGATCGATCTGAACGCCAAAAAGCTCGATCCCGACGAGGTCATGCTCACCGCGATCGACGCTGGCGCCGATGACGTCGAGGTCGGCGAGGAGGCGATCGAGGTGTACACCGAGTTTCAACAGCTCGCGGCGGTGCGCCAGGCGCTGCTTGCCGCCGGGCTGCCGCTCACCGGCGCCGAGAAAACCATGCTCGCCACAACCACCGTCAACCCCGAGGTCGAAGATGGCCTGCGCGTAATGCGCCTGATCGAAAAGCTCGAAGACCTCGACGATGTGCAGAAGGTGTATAGCAACCTCGAAGTCACCGACGAGCTGGCCGAGCAGTTTGCGAACAGTTAACGTAACGACCAAGAACCAAGGACGAAAGACGAAGGATGATGTACGACAATGTATGTTCGTCTTTCGTCTTTCGTCTTTCGCCGGTGGAAACTATGCGAACACTAGGGATCGACCCAGGCACCGCGATCATGGGCTGGGGCATCGTCGACGAGCAGACCGGCGCGCTCGTGCTGGTGGCCTGCGGCGCTTTTACTACCCCGGCCGGCTTGCCGCAGCAAGAGCGCCTGCTGTCGCTGTATAAC
The DNA here is from genome assembly GCA_937858455.1 of uncultured Kouleothrix sp. Taxonomy (GTDB): domain Bacteria; phylum Chloroflexota; class Chloroflexia; order Chloroflexales; family Roseiflexaceae; genus Kouleothrix. The sequence goes on along the minus strand of CALLYN010000792.1, from coordinate 125 downwards.
GGCCTACAGGCGCTGCTCGAACAGTACCGCCCCGGCGCTGCGGCGATCGAGGAGCTGTTCTTCGGCAAGAATGTCAACACCGCCATCCATGTCGGCCAGGCCCGCGGCGTGGCGCTGCTGGCGCT
>CALLYN010000791.1 GCA_937858455.1 uncultured Kouleothrix sp. | reverse complement strand
GCCGGGCCACGCCACGACCGAGCGCGCCCGATGAGCCATACGCGCGCCGCAGCGCTCGTCGAGCAGGTGGGAGCGGAATTGCGCGAACGCGGTGAGCGGATGACGGGACCCCGGCGCGCCGTCCTGCTCGCGCTGGCCAGTCTCCCCGGCCACCCGAGCGTGGAGGATATCCATGCCGCCGCGGACGGCGGCCGACTCCCCCGCAGCAGCGTCTACCGAGCCCTGGAGGCGCTCTCAGCCCTGGGGGTCGTCCAGCACATCCACCTCGGGCACGGGGCCACGGCATACCACCTGCGCGACACCGACCCGGCCCATGTGCACGCGGAGTGCCGCGGTTGCGGGGCGGTGCTCGACCTGCCCGCGAACGCCCTCGATCCGGTGGTTGAGCACCTCGCCTCGCTCGGTTTCCGACTCGACGCGGCGCATACTTCTGTCTCGGGCCGCTGCGCCGACTGCCGCTGAATCGTCACCCCCCACACCGGAAGCGACCATGACTTCACACCCCATCGCCGCTATGCCCGCCGCCCTCGACGCGGACACCTGGGCCGGCGCGAACTGGCCGCTCGGCGCCCACTATGACGCCGCCAGCTCCTCGACCACCTTTGCGGTGGCCGCTCCAAGCGCAGCGCGGGTGCGGCTCGATCTCTACTCACGCCCGACCGGCACGGAGCCGGTGTCGACGGTCGATCTGCACCGGGGCGAGGACGGCATCTGGCGGGCCCGGGTGGGCGGAGTTGGCGCCGGCGCGCACTATGGCTATCGCGTGTGGGGCCCGGGCTGGGAGGTTGATCCTGCGTGGACTCCCGGCAGCACGGCGGGCTTTGTCAGCGACCTCGGGCCGCGTGGTGAGCGGTTCAACCCCAATAAGCTGCTCACCGATCCGTATGCCCGCGAGATCTCGCATTCGCCGGCCAGTCCGGCCGTCGTCGAGGCCGGTGCCGATGGCGGAGTCTTCGGCTGGGGTCCGCGCGACTACCGCGGAAAAGCCTTGCGGGAGTGGGACACCGGGCCGTATGCCCCGAAGGCGATCGTGGTGGCGGACGCGACCTCGACCGGGACCACGCCGCGGATCGAGGCCCAGGATGCCGTCGTCTATGAGGCCCATGTCCGCAATCTGACGCTGCACCCAAGTGCCCAGCAGTTGGCCAGCCACCTTCACGCGATGCCTGGCTTCGGGGCAGTCGGCGATATCCCCGAGCGGCTGCAAGGCACCTATGCCGGCGCCGCGCTGCTGGTAGGCTCGCTGCTGGGCCTGCTCTCGCACAACGCGCGCCTGGCCGGGCTGGGCGGGCTGCTGTTTCTGTTCGGTCTGGTGCTGGTGGCGCCGGCGCTGGTGCGCCCGATCGCCACGCTGTTCAGCCGCCTGCTGGCCCTGGTGGTGGCGCGCGAGGGCACCGGCGAGCTGGCGCAGAGCAACGTGGTGCGCCAGCCCTCGCGCGCCGCGATCACCGCCAGCGCCACCATGGTCGGCCTGGCGATTATCGTGGCGATGGGCGGTATGATCTGGAGCCTGACCGGCGGTTTCCTGGGGGTGCTGCAGAAAAGTCTCGGCAGCGACTACCTGATCATGCCGCCGTCGGTGGGGGTGTGGCGCAGCAACCTGGGCGCCAAGCACGATCTGGCCGACCGTCTGCGCGACGCGCCAGGCGTGGCGGTGGTGAGCACGCTGCGCTACGCGGCGGCCTCGGCCAATGGCAAAAGCGTCTCGCTGCTGGGCATCGACCCCGAGTCGTACCCCAAGGTCGCGAGCCTGACATTCCAGGCCGGCGAGCCGAGATCGGCCTTTGGCGCGCTTGGCCGCGGGCGCGCGCTGATCGTGAATGGCGTGTTTGCCTCGCAGGCCGGCCTGGCCGTCGGCGATACCGTGCGCCTCGATACGCCCACCGGCCAGCAGCCCTACATGGTGCTGGCGGTCGCCGGCGACTACCTCAACGCCAAGCTGCCAACCGCGTATATCGCGCAGTCGAACCTGCAGCGCGATTTCCGCAAAAGCGAAGATATTTTTATTCAGCTCAATCTCGCGCCCAGCGCCAACGCCGCGGCGGTCGAGCCGAAGCTCAAGGCCATTCTGAAAGACTACCCGCAGTTCCGCCTGGTGTCGGGCAAGAGCTACTTCGAAGAAAACAAGCAGCTGTTCAACGCGTCGTTCGCGGTGATGTACGTGCTGCTGGCGGTGCTGGCGATGCCCTCGCTGATCGCGCTGCTGAACACGCTGGCGATCGGCGTGATCGAGCGCACCCGCGAGATCGGCATGCTGCGGGCGATCGGCGCGACGCGGCGGCAGGTGCGCCGGATCGTGATCGCCGAGGCGCTGCTGCTGGCGGCGATCGGCACGGCGTTCGGGCTGGTGGCCGGGCTGTACCTTGGCTACGTGCTGATCCTGGGCCTGAGTACGGTCGGCTACCCGGTGCAGTATGTGTTCCCATCGGCCGGGCTGGTGGCGGCGACGGCGATCGGCTTGCTGCTGGGCGTGCTGGCGGCGCTGGTGCCGGCGCGCCAGGCCGCGCGCATGAATATTGTGCGCGCGCTGCGCTATGAGTAGTGCTTGTGGGAGCTATCCAGCGTTTTTTGCCTGCGGCAGCATGGTACTTGATCATCTTTTGTGTGCGATTTTCCGCGCGTCGCGCGGAAAATCGCACACAGATACAAGAGGAAGTACCGCTCTGCCGAAGGCTGAGCGCGCCAACTGAGTACACCCTAGCTTGGTTTCGCACGATGAGCAAGGATCTTGCTGGAATGCCAGGTGTGCTATGAAAAAGATCTGGATCGCGGTGGTGGTGGTGCTGCTGGTGGGCGCGGGCGCGTTCGTGGCGTTTTCGCGCGGGCGCGCCGCCGACCAGGAAGGTCGCCTGCGCTGTGTTGTTGCCCGCGTTGGTGTCGCCCGGTGTACCGACCGTCGCCACGACCGTCACGCCAACCCGCACCATCACGCGGACAAACACACCATCCGCGCCGCTAGGCTTCTACCGTGCCTACAATCTCGGTGGACCGTCGCTCGTGATCGATGGACACACCTGGCTGGCAGGTAACTCGTCTGAGGTCAGCATCGACGGGGCAACAGCTTTCTGCAACCAAACGGTGCCCTTGAATCCTGCTACCGACGCCACGCGCACACAGATGATCCGCTGCTCGGTGCGGGGAACCTCGCCCAACGTGACCATCGATGGCGTGACGAACGGCGCTTACGATCTGTATCTGTATATCTGGGAAGATAACACCCCGCAGACGTTCTCGATTTCTCTACAGGGTGGGCAATTCTTTGTGCCGAATGTCAACAGTGGTGCAGCCGGATCGTGGCAGCGCATGGGACCGTACCGCATCGAGGTGTTGTCCGACTGGGTATCCATCGACAGTTTCGGTGGGTACGCCAACTTCTCCGGTATCGAACTGTATAGCCGCTAAGTTTCGCTACTCTTTCCTCCTACTCACGGGCAACTGCGCGTGGGTAGGAGTTGCAATCTCCTCCATAACCCCCATTTCTGAGATCAGAGCTAGTG
>CALLYN010000790.1 GCA_937858455.1 uncultured Kouleothrix sp. | reverse complement strand
TAGAGCGAGCGCAGAGCGTAGAGCAATCGGCCGTCCCGACGCGCTCCGGCGTCAATCTACAGGATCCTATGTCGGGTCTTCGCTATAAAGTATGAAGGACACTGCCCATGCCCATCCAATTCACTGCCCCGCGCTGGGTGAAGGGCGCGCTGGTGGCGATCGACCTGGCCAACCAGGGCGCTGCGCCGGTGACGATCCCATTCCAGTACAACCCCGAGTCGCTCTCGCGCAACCTGACGCCGCGCGCGGCCCAGCGCGAGGCCGGCCGCGCCGAGGCGCTGGGCTTCGCCGGCGCGCCCAACGAGACGTTCACGGTGAAGGTGCGCATCGACGCGACGATCGACGCGGCGCTCGCCGCCGGCGCGGCCGCCGACGATATCGGCATTCACCACCTGCTGGCTGCGCTCGAGGTGCTGCTCTACCCGCGCAGCGAGCAGGTGAGCAAGAACGACAACCTGCTCAAGCAGGGCCAGATCGAAACCGGCGGCGGGGTGTACGACGCGCCGCTCACGCTGTTTGTGTGGGGCCCGAACCGCGTGCTGCCGGTGCAGCTCACCAGCGTCGACGTCACCGAGGAGCTGTTCGACGCCGACCTCAACCCGCTGCGCGCCGACCTCACGCTGAAAATGAGCGCGCTCAGCTACTCGGATCTCGACCCCAGCCACAAGGGCTATAAGCTGTTCCTGACCTACCAGAAGAACAAAGAGCAGATGGCCTCGCGCGGCGTCACCGGCAACGCCGCCAAGTACATCGGCGCCGAGGCTGCGGCCAAGCTGCGCTGAGCGAAGGAGCCCGTATGGACGACCCGAACAGCCGCTACAGCGCCACCGAGCGCGCGATCTACACCGGCCCCGACGGCCGCCCGGTCGCCTACCGGCGCCGGCGCTTTCTGCCGCAGGGCGAGCGCATGCCGCTGCTTGGCGAGGCCGCCGTCGGCATCGCCGACCGGCTCGACCTGATCGCCAACCGCGCGCTGGGCGACCCGCTGCAGTTCTGGCAGATCTGCGACGCGAACAACGCGCTCAACCCGTTCGACCTGACCGCCGAGCCCGGCCGGCTGCTGCGCGTGCCGGTGCCGCAGTTCGAGGAGCCGCGCTGATGCTGCCAGCCGTGATTGTTGGCCTGCTCGTCGGCGAGCCGCAGGCCCCCGAGAAGGCGCCGCCGGCCATGCTGGGCGCGCTCACCGGCGTGAAAGTGATGCAGGGCCAGGCCGGCGGCGGGCGCGACTACCAGGGCTTCCAGCTGACGTTTGCCGCCGAGCGCGGGCGGGCGGTGCGCGAAGACTTCCCGCTGCTCAGCGCGCCGCTGCTGATGCCCGGCAAGCGCGTGGTGATTAGCGTGACGGTGCAGGCCCGGCCGCGCGTGCTGCTCGACGGGATCATCACCTACCAGCAGCTGGCGGTGGGCGACTCGCCCGAGCTGATCGTCACTGGCAAGGACATCAGCGTGCTGATGGACATGGAGCACGTAGCCAAGCGCCGGCCGGGCCAGGGCGCCAAAGAAGCCGCGCTGGCGATCCTCGGCGAGTACGCCAAGTACGGCGTCAGGCCGGCGGCCTCCGACCCCAAGGCCGCCACCACGCCCACCGAGGATCAGCGCGCGCCCATCCAGGCCGCCACCGACCGCGAGCACCTGCGCCAGCTCGCCGCCGCCAACGGCTTCATCTTCTGCATGAAGCCCGGCCCGACGCCCAAGCAGAGCACCGCCTACTGGGGGCCGCTGGAGCTGGCCGCGCCCGAGCAGGACGCGATCACCAGCAACGCCGGTGCCGGCACCAACGTGGCCGAGCTGCGCTTCAGCTACGACGGCCTGGCCGCCAGCCAGCTGACCGGCGCCTACGCCGACCCCGACGCAGCCGAGCCGGTGCCGATCCAGGCGCTGAAGCGCGACGCCGACACATCGCTGGCCAAAACCCAGGCGCTCGGCGGGGCGTTTGTGCGCAAGCGCCGGGTGGCCGACGCGCCCTTCAGCGCCGCCGAGGCCGGCGCGCTGGCGCACGCCATGGCTAACCGCTCGGCCGACGAAGCCGTGGTGGCCGAGGGCCTGCTCGACACCGCGCGCTACGGCAACCTGCTGTTCGCGCCGGGGATCGTGGGCGTGCGCGGCGCCGGCGAAACCTACGACGGCGACTACTACGTGCGCAGCGTCACGCACGAGATCACCCCCGAGCGCTACACCCAGCGCTTCCGGCTCTCGCGCGAGGGGCCCGGCACGCTGACGAAGACAGTCAAGGCGGGCTAGATGCACTTTCAAATCGCCACAATCAAACTGCCACAAAGGCACGAAG
>CALLYN010000789.1 GCA_937858455.1 uncultured Kouleothrix sp. | reverse complement strand
ATCGGCGTGCTGCGTGCCTCGACCGAGGAAGAGTACGCGCAGGACGTCTACACCAAGGCCGGCGCCACGGTGGTGCCCTACAACTCGCAGAACGAGGCTTTCCTCGACCTGACCAGCGCGCGGCTCGACGCCACACTGGTGAACAGCGTGGTGGGCCGCACCGATTTCCTCGACACGGCGGCAGGCAGGGGCTACGAGTTCGTCGGCCCGGACGGCCGCCAGCACCTGGGCCAGCTGCGCGTCGCGCGGGCGGGCGAGCGGCTTGGGCTGGGCGGTGCGCTGCTGAGGGTGCTGGCCGCCGACGCCGAGCGTGGCTTGCTGCTGCGGCTTGAGTACGGAGCGACCAGCGTTGTGTTCGATCAAAGTGGTCTCGACGAGCTGCCTGCCGGGCTGGCCGCGCGCTCCGTCGATCTCCTGGCCTTCCCCTGGGAGCACGACCCGCGCGTCGGGCTGGTGGCCACGCTTCGCCCGCGTGCGATCGTCTTCACCGATGGCAGCCAGGCCGAGCAGCCGGCCGAGCTGAGTTTCGCCGAGCGTGCCCCGGCCGGCACACGGCTGTACCACGAACGTGTCGATGGTACGATCAGCTGGGCCAGCGATGGCCGGCGCTTCTGGATTGCCACCGAGCGCTAGGGCGGCCGCTACACACTGCGCATCGGCGGCAGGTGCTCGATCGCGTCGGCCAGCACACTCTCGAGCGCTGCGCTGCGGCCGGTGGCCCAGGCCCCGGCAAAAATTGCGTCGTTGCGGCAGCGCTGGCGCACTTTTTCAACCGCCTGCATGTAGCCGGGCCGCTCGGAAGGCGGCAGCGGCGCGCCAATCGCTTCGCGCAGCGCCTCGGCCGCACCCAGCAGCCGCGCGGCCTTGGGGCCGCGCGTGGCCTCGAGCGTCTGCGCCAGGCCCTCAAGGCAAAAAGCCATACGCCGCTTGTCGCCAACCTGCGCCGATAGCACCAGCCCCTCGCCAAAAAGCTGCCGCGCCATCGCCATGTCGCCGCGCGCGCGCGCTGCCTCGCCCATATCGGTAAGCAGCAGCGCGACGCCCATGCGGTCGCCAACCTCGCGTATCAGCCGCATGCTCTCGTCCAGCAGCACGCGCGCGCGCTGCTGATCGCCCTGCCGCGACATCGCCATGCCCAGTGTGTCGAGCGCGTAGGCCGTGCCCATTCGGTCGCCAAGCTCGCGGTACGCGGCTACGCTCTGCTCTGAAAGCTCGCTCGAGCGCGCGAAGTCGCTTTGCCAGTAGGCCACCACCGCCAAGTTAAACAGCGCCTGCGCTACGCCGTGCTGGTTTCCCAAGGCGCGGTAGATCGCCAGGCTCTCGGTGAAGCAGTCGATCGCCTGAGCAAACTCGCCCTGGTCTTTCGCCACCAGGCCGATATTCTTCAGCACCGACGCGGCCTCGGGCAGCGCGCCAAGCCCGCGGTACGTTTCCAGGCACTCGGCGTACAGCGCCTTCGCCGTGGCATAATCATTCTGGTAGAATGCGACGCTGCCTAAATTCAAGCGCGCGTCGACCATGCCCCGCCGATCGCCAAGCAGCTGGCTGATCCCCAGCGCCGCCTCGGATCGCGCGCGGGCTTCGGGCAAGTCGCCCTGCTGATACGCCAGAAACCCAGCGGTCGCCAGGCCGCGCGCGCGCGTCGGCAGCGGGATCGCGGCGCTGCGTGCATCGGCCATCAGCGCTTCGATCTGCGCGCGGCCTTCCGGCAGGTAGCCACGCATTGGCCAGAACTGGCGCAAGCAGACGATCAGCTCGATGCCGCCGGCTGGATCTTCGGCCGCGAACCAGGCCAGCGCCGCCCGCAGGTTGGCGAACTCAGTCTCGATCTGCCGGAACCAGCGCTCCTGCTCGGCTCCGCTGAGCGCGGGCATCGCCGCGCGCGCCAGCTCCAGGTAGTAGCCGGCGTGGCGCTTGGCTGTTTCGGCAAAGGTGCCGGTGTCAAGCTGCTCGCGGGCGTACTCGCGTATTGTCTCGAGCATGCCGAAGCGCGGTTGACCATCCGCGCTGGTGTCGCAATTCAGCAGGCTCTGGTTGACAAGCGCCTGCAGGCCGGCCAGTACCGCGCTTTCGTCGATGCCACAGGCAGGCTGGCTGCACACCACTGCGGCGGCTTCGGCGGTGCAGCCACCCGCGAACACCACCATCCGCGCCAGCAGCGCGCGCTCCTCGGCGTGCAGCAGCGCGTAGCTCCAGTCGAGCGTGCCGCGCAGGGTTTGCTGGTGCGATGGCAGGTCGCGCGGGCCATCGATCAGAATGTGGAGCGCTCGTGCGCCCGAGGCATTGTGGAGCCGTTTGAGTAGCGACACCGGGCTAAACAGCCGGCTGCGCGCCGCCGCTAGCTCGATCGCGAGCGGTAGCCCATCGAGGTTCGCACAGATCGCCGCAATCGCGCGCAGGTTTTCCTCGCTGCGCTCGAAGCTAGTATCAACCGCCTCGGCCCTGGTGACAAACAGCTGCACCGCTGCGTATTCGGCTAGCTGCGCCGGCGTTGCGCTGGCTTGTGGTGCGGGTAGCGCCAGCGCTGGCACCGCAAACAGGTGCTCGCCCGAAAGCTGCAGCGCGGCGCGGCTCGTCACCAGCGCCTTGACCTGCGGCGCAGCCTTCAGCAGATCGGCTACCAGTGGCGCGGCCGCCAGCACCTGCTCGAAGTTGTCGAGGATGAGCAGGATGCGCCGGTTGTACAGCGCGTCGCTCAGCATATCGAGCAACGGGCGATCGTCGGTGTGGCCGAGCTCCAGCGCCTGTGCGATCGTCGGCAGCACCAGCGCGGGGTCGCAGATCGGCGCCAGCGCGATGAAGTACATGCCGTCGGCGAAAAGCTGGCCCGAGCTGGCAGCCGCGTGTAGCGCCAGGCGTGTCTTGCCGATCCCCGGCGGCCCCACCAGCGTGAGCAGACGCAGGTCGTCGCGCGCGAGCGCCGCGCACAGCTGCTCGGTCTCGCGTACCCGGTCGATCAGCGGCGTGAGCGGGGTTGGGATGTGCGCCGCAGCCGCCGGCGGCCTGGCGCGCGGTGCGCTGCTG
>CALLYN010000788.1 GCA_937858455.1 uncultured Kouleothrix sp. | reverse complement strand
TTTGCCGGGCGCCGCACAAGAAAACACAAGTAATCAAACGGAGTTGGTATAACTCCTGTACATACAAGGAGCAGCAGCATGGCCAAGTATCTGATCTCCTTCCCCAGCGCGGCGATGGCCGTGCCAGACGGAGAGTGGGAAGCGGTCGGCCGCGACGCACACGCGGTGATCGACGAAGCAAAGGCCGCCGGCGTCTACGTCTTCGGCGGCGGCATCGACGAAGACGTGCCGCCAACACTCGTCTCGGCCGACGGCACGGTCGCTGAAGGCGGCTACCCATGGGCGCCCCCACTCGACGGCGGCTTCACTGTGCTCGAGCTGCCTTCGCGCGCGGAGGCCATAGCCTGGGCCGCGCGCATCGCAAGGGCCTGCCGCTGCGCCCAGGAGCTGCGCGTCTTCCAGTTCGACCCGCAGTCCTAGCGGGCAATACAATATCGTTCGGCATCATTCTTGCAGCCAGATCCGGGGTGATAGAAACGGGATGATGTGGACTTTCCGAGTCCCTTACAACGTGAAGAAGGGAGACGATATGACAACCGAAAAGAGCCGTATGCCTGATGAGAGCCAGATTCGCATGCTGATCGAGGATCGGGTCAAGGCAGTGCATGCCAAGGACGTCAGCGCAGCCATGTCGCATCACGCGCCAGGTATCCTGATGTTCGATGTCGTCAACCCGCTGCGCTACAGCGGAGCAGATACGGTTCAAGCGCGCACGAAGGAATGGTTCGCTTTGTACGATGGCCCGATCGGCTACGAGGTACGCGACCTGAGCATCACGACGGGCGATGATGTAGCCTTCTGCCACTACCTCTACCACGTCAGCGGAACGAGGACAGATAGAACGAACATCAGCATGTGGGTGCGGGCGACCCTGTGCCTGCGCAAAATTGACGGCACGTGGATGATCACGCATGATCATGAATCGGTGCCGTTCGACCCGGAAAGCGGCAAAGCGTCGCTTGATCTGCAACCGTAGCCCGAACGTCGGATGAACACGAGCTACGCGGTGTTCTCCCGCGTCGGAGGCTTGGAGGGCTTGGGCCCTCCAACATCACTCTTTTTTGGCTGGTCGCGGCCACGGGTGGCCGCGACCAGCCAAAAAGGAAGTTTTTGGGGGCGGCTTTGCCGCCCCGAACCCCCACAACGTAACTCGTGTGATGAACAGAAGGAATACCTTCAATGCCAGCATCGTCGGTCGAAATACTGCAGCATGAGCACGGCAGGCGCATCGCTGTTCATCGTCTGGCGCATTGTGCCCGATGCAGGGCATGTACTGATTGTTGCCATGTGGCATCGCGTGTTGAGCCATCTTGCGCCGCACACCAATCGACAGCGTAACCAGCCAACAGCATGAACCTGCGCGAGTACGGGCGCGATATACCGCGTCCATACCCCTTCTCATACCAGCTCCGTTTGACCACTTTTGTTTTGTGCGCGGCCGACAGGCCCGGCAGTTGGACGGAGGCTTCACTCCACCAGCAGTGATCCGACCCGCGCACGATCCATTTTCACGGCTGTGCGTGATATACTCTGCTGGCTCGTTAGCCCCCTCGCGCATAGTGGAGACGTGAATGTTTGCGACAGCGACGCTCATCACCTTTGTCATGGCAAGTATCGCCATTATTCTTGCGCCCGGCCCGGCGCAGGCGCTCGTATTGGCGCGCACGGTGAGCGATGGCCGCCGCGCCGGCATTATGACCGCGCTCGGGCTCAATATCGGGACGCTCATCCACGCGCTTGCTGCCGCAGTAGGTATCTCGGCCATCCTGGCCACATCGGCCATCGCGTTTGCGATCGTGAAATATCTTGGCGCCGCCTACCTTGTGTATCTGGGCTTGCAGGCGCTTAGAGACACACCGCATGCATCGCCCCTCCACTCGCTTCCGCACAGCACGCCGCTCCAGCTGTTTGCCAAGGCAGTTGCGACCGGTATTCTCAACCCGAAAGTTGCCCTGTTCTTTCTGGCCTTCTTGCCGCAGTTTGTTGACCCGCAGCGCGGCTCGGTGTTTGCCCAATTTGTCGTCTTGGGCGGTCTGCTCGCGCTGCTGGATATGGGGTATGAAACCATGCTGGCGCTGATCGCGAGCATGCTGCGCAGCTGGCTGGCGGGCAATCAGCGCTTTGCCGTGTGGCGCCAGCGCGCCACCGGCGCGGTGCTGATTGGCTTGGGCGTGCGCCTCGCGCTCCTGCGGCGCGACTAAGCCGCCACGCCAGCGGCGCGTATCCGCCCAAACCGCCGAACGACATCAGAAACATCGAATGCAAATACGCCCTGCAGCGGCGCTATCTTATGATCACACATCGGAGGTTACCATGAAGCGAGTCACTGGCATCGGCGGCATCTTTTTCAAGGCCAAGGATGCCCCTGCGCTACAGGCGTGGTACAAGCGTCATCTGGGCATCGACGTGCAGGAATGGGGCGGCACTGCGTTCAGCTGGGCCGACGCGGATGGCAAGCCCACCGGCGGAACGACTGTCTGGTCGGTTGCGCCCGAGGAAAGCGACCAGTTTGCGCCAAGCGCCGCCTCGTTCATGATCAATTACCGCGTCGACGACCTCGTCGCACTTGTCGAAGCGCTGCACGCCGAAGGCTGCAATGTCGTTGGAAACACCGACGACACGGAGTACGGCAAGTTTGCCTGGGTCATCGACCCGGAGGGCAACAAGGTCGAGCTGTGGCAGCCGCCTGCCGGCGAGTGAGCTGCGCTCAAATGGCTCGCGCAAGCGGAGGCTGGCCATGATTATGTTTCAAGATACGCTCGACGGTATCACTGCGGAGCACCTGAGGGGCTTCTTCGTAGGCTGGCCCGATCCGCCCACGCCTGAAACTCACTACCAGCTGCTGCGCCACAGCCAGCATATCATCCTCGCAATCGACGACCAATCCCAACACGTCGTAGGATTTGTGACCGCCCTGAGCGACGGTATCCTGTGTGCGTATATCCCGCTCCTCGAAATCCTACCGGGCTATCAAGATCAAGGCATCGGGAGCGAGCTGATGCGGCGAATGCTCGCGCGCCTGCACGATCTGTATATGATCGATCTGCTGTGCGATGTGGAGCTGCAGCCGTTTTACGCCAAAGTCGGGATGCGGCCGGCAACAGGGATGATGTTCCGAAATTACGCTCGCCAATCGGGAGCAAGCGCGTAGTGCAGCCTTCGCTTGCGTAGGCGGGCGCGCTCGGCTCGCCAGGAAGATATGCGAGCTTATGAATTGAAGCAAAGCCCGGCCTCGCGCAAAAGCGAGCAGCCGAGCAGCAAGAGGTTGGCCATGCCCAGCGCGCAAACCCTCGACGACGGCCAGTACACGCGCGACGCCATCCGCAAGTACGAGGCGATCTACGGGCCGGGCTTCATCAGCCCCGGCGGGCAGGCAACCGCCCGCGCGATCCTCGGCGCGGCCACAGTCGCGCCCGGCGCGCTGGCGCTCGACGTCGGCTGCGGGCTGG
>CALLYN010000787.1 GCA_937858455.1 uncultured Kouleothrix sp. | reverse complement strand
AGCTGGCCGCGCTGATGGCGCGCCACGCCGAGCGTCGCTTCGCCACCCGCTCGCCCGAGCTGCCGCTCACCGTCGACCGCGAGCGCGCCGCGTTCAGCGCCTGGTACGAGCTGTTTCCGCGCAGCACCTCGCCCGAGCCCGGCCGCCACGGCACGTTCAGGGATGTCGAGGCGCGCCTGCCGTATATTGCCGAGCTGGGCTTCGACGTGCTGTACCTCACGCCAATCCACCCGATCGGCCACACCTTCCGCAAGGGCAAAGACAACAGCCCGGCCGCCCAGCCCGGCGAGCCTGGCAGCCCCTACGCCGTCGGCAACGAGCACGGCGGCCACAAGAGCATCCACCCCGAGCTTGGCACGCTGGACGATTTCCGCAGCCTGGTGCGCGCCGCGCGCGAGCTTGGCATCGAGATCGCGCTCGACAACGCCTTCCAGTGCTCGCCCGACCACCCGTATGTGCGCGAGCACCCGGACTGGTTCTACGTGCGGCCCGACGGCAGCATCCAGTATGCCGAAAACCCGCCCAAGAAGTACCAGGACGTGTACCCGTTCAACTTCGAGAGCGACGACTGGCGCGCGCTGTGGGACGAGCTGAAGAGCTTCTTCTCGTTCTGGGCCGAGCAGGGCGTGCGGATCTTCCGCGTCGACAACCCGCACACCAAGGCGTTTGGCTTTTGGGAATGGTGCATCGGCGAGCTGAAGCGCGAGTACCCCGACCTGATCTTTCTTTCCGAGGCGTTTACGCGGCCCAAGGTGATGTACCGGCTGGCCAAGCTTGGCTTCAGCCAGAGCTACACCTACTTCGCCTGGCGCACTACCAAGGCCGAGCTGACCGAGTACATGACCGAGCTGACGCAGACGCCGGTGCGCGAGTTCTTCCGGCCGAACTTCTGGCCGACCACGCACGACATCCTGACGCCACAGTACTACGACGGCTACCGCGCGACGTTCATCGCGCGGCTGGCCCTGGCAGCCACGCTCACCGCCAACTACGGCATCTACGGCCCGGCCTACGAGCTGATGCTACACACGCCGGTGGGCGCGCGTGAAGAGTACATCGACAACGAGAAGTACGAGCTGCGCGTGTGGGATCTCGACGACCCGCGCAGCCTGCGCCCGCTGATCGCCCGGCTCAACCGGATCCGTCGCGAAAACCCGGCGCTGCAGCGCGACACGAGCATTCGCTTCCACGCCGTCGAGAACAACTACGTGCCGAACGACCAGCTGATAGCCTACACCAAGCAGTCGCCCGACGGCCGCAATGTGGTGCTGGTGGTGGTGAACCTCGACCCGGTGCATGTGCAGTCGGGCTGGCTGCGGCTGCCGCTGGCCGACCTGGGGATCGGCGAGGGCGACCGGTTCTATGTCCACGACATGCTGAGCGAGACGCGCTATGCCTGGGCGGGCGAGTGGAACTTTGTGCAGCTCGACCCGGCGCAGATGCCGGTGCACGTGTTCCGGCTCGAGCGCCCGCGCGACGAGCGCAGCTTCGACTATTACCTATGAGCGACGAGCTACTGGCCGGCCTGCCGGTGCTGGCAATATCCGGCGCCGCGCTGCTCGAGCCCTCCGGCTGGGGCGCGCTTGAGCAGGTGCTGCCCGGCTATATGCAGCCGCGCCGCTGGTTTAGCGGCAAGGCGCGCGGGCTGGCCTCGGCGCGCGTGCAGGCTGCCATCCCGCTGCTGTACGCCGGCCAGCTGTCCCACCTCGTGCTGGTGCGCGTGCTCTACGCCGACGACGGCGGCGAGACTTATCTGCTGCCGCTGGCGTTCGCAGGGGCCGCGCGCGCGGCCGAGCTGGCCGCTACGGTGCCGCACGCGCTGGTGGCGCACGCCGGCGAGGCCGTGCTGTT
>CALLYN010000786.1 GCA_937858455.1 uncultured Kouleothrix sp. | reverse complement strand
TGTGTTTCCCCTCCCCTGACAGGGGAGGGGTAGGGGGAGGGGTCGAAAGACGTTGCACGAGCCCTGGGCAGCCTGGCAGGGCTCGCGCAGCAAAAAAGGCCAGATGGCTAACCACCTGACCTTGTTGCGCTTTGGGGAGGGAAAAAGCTAGACGAGGTTACTCAGCTCGTTGGCGGTGCGCTTCATCTCGAGAAACACCAGGCCAAGCTTGGCGCGGCTGAGCGCCAGGGCCGTCAGCACGGCCTCTTCACCGATCGACACCAGCACCACGTAGCCGTCTTCGCCGCGCACGAACACCTGATCGAGCTGGCCGCGCTTAAGCTCGTTGGCGATCCGGTCGCCCAGCGAAAGCATTGCCGCGCTCATGGCCGACACGCGATCTTCTTCGACATCGGCAGGAAGCTGTGAAGCCATAATCAAGCCGTCGACGCTCACGACGGCGGATGCTTCAATATCGGGCGTATTCATCTGCAAGGCCTTCAGATGCCGTACCATTTCTTCGGTTCTGCTAGCCATTCAGATCCTCCTCAAAGGGCGTCAACGCAACCAGGGATGTATGCGACAGGCTACTACCGTTTGCCGAAGCTGCAATAAATAGCGCGTCCCAAGCCATAACTGAACCCCATTCTACTACACTTTTTGACAGAGAGCAACTAGGCAAGTCGTAGGGAAGCCTGATCTGCTCATATATTGTCACCATTCCGCAACAGCTGTTTACCTGGTTTTTACATAATTTTCAGGGCTTTGGCGTGCCAATCTGATCGCGTAAGCGCGTGGCGGCGTCGGTCACCGCGTCGGCGGGGCTGGCGTCGCCGCGCAGCACCTGGCGCTGCATCTGCGCCAGCTCGCGGCGCACCAGATCGCGCGCCGGGCCGTTGGGCACGGGCAGGCCCTGGCGCGCTTCGTCGCGGAAAACCTCGGCGGCCAGCTGCTGCCCGGCGTCGAGGCCAAGCGTATCGAGCTGCAGGTCGGCGCGCGCGGGCTCGACATCGCCGCGCAGCAGATCGGCCTGGGCCTCGGGGCCGACCATGAAAGCCAGGAACGCCAGCGCGGCCTGGCGCTCGGCGGCGGTAGCGCGGCTGTTGATCGCCAGCACGTCGCTGCGGACATACGGCTGGGGCGGCTGGTTGGTGGCGGCCAGGCGCGGCAGGCGGGCCACGCCCATGTTCTCGCCCCACAGGCTGCGGTAGAAGCCAAGCTGGTGCGCCCAGTCGAAGGTGATCAGCACGCGCCCGCCTTTTACGGCGCGGTCGATCTCGATGCTGCCGTCGGCGCGGGCCAGCAGCTGGCGGTCGTCGCTCAGCTGCTTCAGCCAGCCCAGCCAGCGCTCGGCACCGGCGCGCCCGGCATCGGCCAGCACCAGCGTGCCAGCGTCGTCGAACACGCGCCCGCCGGCGGCGTACAGGTAGCCAATCGTATTATCGAGCGAGAGGTTGAAGGCTAGCCCCCAGCGCGGCGCGCTCGGGTCGCCCAGGCCGCGCGCGTTGCTGATCAGCGTGTCGGTGTCGTCGGGCGGGCGCAGCAGATTGCGCTTGTCGTAGAATAGCGCGAGCGTATCGATGCTGATCGGCAGGCCATACAGTCGCGCCGTGCCGTCGGGGCCGCGCGCCTGGGCGCCGCCCAGCGCGGATGGCAGCAGCGCCTGGCGCTCGGCGGCGGGCACCAGGTCGTCGAGCGGCAGCAGCGCATTCTGCTCGGCCAGGCTGCCGACCCACGAGTTGGGCATCAGCACGATATGCGGGCCGCCGCCGGCCGCGAGCGCGGCGCGCAGGTCGGATTCGAAGCTGGCCAGCGGGATCGACTGGAGGATGATCCGGCCATCGGGGTGCTGCTGGTTGAAGCGATCGACGAGGCGGCTGAGCGGCTGGCGCGCGCTGGCCGGCCAGCCGTTCCACAGCACCAGCGTGCCGCCGGCCGGGGCGGGCGCGGTTGGCGTGGCCGCCGGTGGCGCCGCGCCGGCGCTGCAGCCGGCCAGCACAAGCAGCAGCGCAACGGCGCATACCCAACGAATCATCGCAGGCCGCGGTATCAAACCCGCTCGCTTTCAAAACACATCTATGCCCGCCGGCCACACCACAGCCATAGAAAAGAGCAGCCCACGACGAGCGTGGCACTGCTCGACCGCGGTGTTCCCGCGCTCCCGGCGATTCTGAATCTTGCGCCAGATTATAGCACGCCGGCCAAGCGCGGTGCAAGGCGATGCCTCGGCGCGCCAGGGCTCTCGCAACGTCGGCCCTCACCCCCCTTCCCCCCTCTCCCGCGCGCGGGAGAGGGGGGAAGGGGGGTGAGGTGCGGTCGCGGCGGCGACCGCACCTCACAGCCAGATGTGTTTCCCCCTCCCCTGACAGGGGAGGGGGTAGGGGAAGGGGTCGAAAGACTTTGTACGAGCCCTGCTCGGCGCGCTGGCGGTTTGTGCTACACCTGCGTGCCGAGCACCAGGCGCGGCAGCTGCGCGGGGGCGGCCATGCCATCGGCCTGGTAGACGTAGCTACGGCCCGGCGAGGTGCTGACGCCGCAGTGGCGGCCGTGGCGATCGAGTGCGACCATGCTCATGATGCACTGCTCGGGCGGCAGCCCCAGGGCGCCAAGATCGCGAAACGCCTCGCGGCAGGCGTCTTCGAGGGCGTAGCCGGCCTTGAGGTACAGCACCACGCTGTGCGCGGTACCTGCGCGCATGGCCAGCTCGCCCCAGCCGGTGCAGGCCGCCGCGCCGTAGCGGTCGTCGGCGTAGTTGCCCGCGCCGATGATCGGCGAGTCGCCGAGGCGGCCGGGGTACTTCCAGGCCCAGCCGCTGGTGCTCACGGCCGAGGCGATGTGGCCGGCCGCGTCCTGGGCGATGAAGTTCACCGTGCCGGCCACGCGCTCGGGGTCGGTGGCGAGCCGGGTGGCGCGCGCGAGCATGCGCTCCATGATCTGGCCCTGCGCGTCGCGGAACTCGTCGTCGGTGGTCGGCGAGCGCGTCTGCGTCGTGCAGCGCGGGACGCGCCTGGGCGCGTCCCGCCAGATCGGCCCGGCCCGGCCGGCGACAGAAGTGCGGATCGACAATGAGACCTCCGACCGGTATACCATCGTCGACGTGTTTGCCGACGACCGGCAGGGGTTGCTCTATGTCATCACGAATGCGATTTTCCGCCA
>CALLYN010000785.1 GCA_937858455.1 uncultured Kouleothrix sp. | reverse complement strand
ACCTGGGCACGCTGCTGCAGGCACAGGGCGACCTGGCGGGGGCGCGTCCGTACCTGGAGCAGGCGCTGGCGGTGTATCAGGCGGAGCTGGGGCCGCGCCACCCCGACACGGCGTCGAGCCTGAACAACCTGGGCACGCTGCTGCAGGCACAGGGCGACCTGGCGGGGGCGCGTCCGTACCTCGAGCAGGCGCTGGCGGTGCGGCAGGCGGTGCTGGGGCCGCGCCACCCCTCCACGGCGACGAGCCTGAACAACCTGGGCTTTGCGCTGCAGGATCTGGGCGACCTGGCGGGGGCGCGTCCGTACTTCGAGCAGGCGCTGGCGGTGCAGCAGGCGGTGCTGGGGCCGCGCCACCCCCTCACGGCGTCGAGCCTGAACAACCTGGGCTTGCTGCTGAAGACACAGGGCGACCTGGCGGGGGCGCGTCCCTACTACGAGCAGGCGCTGGCGGTGCAGCAGGCGGTGCTGGGGCCGCGCCACCCCGACACGGCGGGGAGCCTGAACAACCTGGGCACGCTGCTGCAGGCACAGGGCGACCTGGCGGGGGCGCGTCCGTACCTGGAGCAGGCGCTGGCGGTGCAGCAGGCGGTGCTGGGGCCGCGCCACCCCCTCACGGCGTCGAGCCTGAACAACCTGGGCTCGCTGCTGCAGGATTTAGGCGACCTGGCGGGGGCGCGTCCGTACTTCGAGCAGGCGCTGGCGGTGCGGCAGGCGGTGCTGGGGCCGCGCCACCCCGACACGGCACAGAGCCTGTGGTGGCTCGGGGCACTGGCACAGCAAACTGGCGACCTGGCGGGGGCGCGCCAGTATCTCGAACGCGCGGTTGCGGGTTTCCGCGAGAGCCTCGGCGCCGCCCACCCGAGAACCCAGGCATGCCAGGGATGGCTCGATCGGCTTGGCCCGGCGTCGCCGGAAGCCTCGGCGTAGCATTGCACGGGCGGGCTCTGGCTGGCGACGCGCGGGCTGAAACCTCGCCCACCGCACCCCACCGCCCATCCCAATGAAAATCGAGGAATGCGCAGGCCGCGTGGCGACGGCGGGGCACATCCGCTCGTGCCCGCGCCCCAGACCTGGCGCCAGAGACACAGCAGCCCGATCGTAGTAGCGCGATCGGGCTGCTGTGTGCGTTCGCCCTGGCGATCGAGCCGGCGTGAGCGGATGTGTCGTGCCGGGGTGCTGGCCGGCGCGGCCGGGGCGGATGCGAGCGCCGAAGCATGGGGCCGGATGCCGCGCGGTGCTCGATCGCGTGGAGATGCGGAATAGGGCCAAAGAGGCCCAACGAAACGCCGCCGTGTGGCCACGCACACGGCGGCGCTCGATTCTGAGGGCGAATCAGGCGTCCTGATGCGCTCCTCAAGCGTGCAGGTCGCAAACCCCTGCGCCTCGGGGCAATCCTCTGAACCGACGCGATCTGTTGCCCTACATCGCAGGTGAAAGGAGGTCGCAAACCCCTGCGCCTCGGGGCAATCCTCTGAACGACCTGAACGCGGGAAGGCCGACGTTTGGCGAGCTTGCGGTCGCAAACCCCTGCGCCTCGGGGCAATCCTCTGAACAATGTATTGGCGTCGCTATCGGAGTAGCTGAGGCCGCTGGTCGCAAACCCCTGCGCCTCGGGGCAATCCTCTGAACAGGAACTCGCACGGCGGGTTGTGGCCGAAATGGAGGTCGCAAACCCCTGCGCCTCGGGGCAATCCTCTGAACCTCAGGAGCGGCATCGGCGACATCGGCGGCATCGGGTCGCAAACCCCTGCGCCTCGGGGCAATCCTCTGAACTGGGACTTCGAGTTTCTCCACCCGAATGCTAAGCCGATGTCGCAAACCCCTGCGCCTCGGGGCAATCCTCTGAACACCTAGTGTTCGTGCGGCCGAAGTAGCCGCAAACAAAAGTCGCAAACCCCTGCGCCTCGGGGCAATCCTCTGAACCTGCTGTTTGCGCGCCTCGACGAAGCGACGGTTGCGTCGCAAACCCCTGCGCCTCGGGGCAATCCTCTGAACATCGATCTGCGCCGCGTAGAGCTGCGCCGCGCTCAGTCGCAAACCCCTGCGCCTCGGGGCAATCCTCTGAACGAGTCGAAGATCCCAGCACCGTAGACGGTGCCGCTCCGTCGCAAACCCCTGCGCCTCGGGGCAATCCTCTGAACCAGCTGTACGTGGACTGCTATGTCACCGTCTCTGCGTCGCAAACCCCTGCGCCTCGGGGCAATCCTCTGAACATTTCATCGACTACCGCCAGGATGATCCGCGCCTTGTCGCAAACCCCTGCGCCTCGGGGCAATCCTCTGAACTTGGACGAGGGTGCCAAGGCCAAGGACGTTGCTGCTGAGTCGCAAACCCCTGCACCTCGGGGCAATCCTCGGAAGCTTATGGCGCTGCTTGTTGGTGGCTTTATTTTGTGGGTAGTCGCAAACCCCTGCACCTCGGGGCAATCCTCGGAAGTCCGAACTCGCGAGTGATGAACTCAAAGTGTGAAGAGGTCGCAAACCCCTGCACCTCGGGGCAATCCTCGGAAGCACAATCCATTTTTGTACAGAATAATCTGTACGGGAAGTCGCAAACCCCTGCACCTCGGGGCAATCCTCGGAAGAGCCTCGCATCACCAGGTATGCGTTTTTAGGCGTCCTGCTGCGCTGCGCGTGCATCACCACTGACCAGCATCACTGTACGAAACTGCGTATGTGGCCACCGTCGCGCGCCGCTGCACAATTCATACCATTTGGCAGGTCAGTGGTCGCACCCGGTCGGCGGCCCCGGTCAGGAGCGACCGAGGCCAGATAGGTGGCTCATCTACTAAACGGAGCACACGCGATTTTTCGTCCATCGCGCGCGCGGCATTTATTGAAGATCGCCGCGCTGGCGCTGGCGGTCGCTGAGGCCGCCTTAGGCGCCTGAGCACCCGAGCATACGCGATCCGTGCAACCTGGCGGCTCTTGGCAACCCATGCCGAACCGGCGAGCAGTAGTTTGAAAATTGGCTATCTGAACTGCGATGCTCGGCGACGCATGTTGATCTTTGGCTTGGCCAATCAGGGTTGGGGTGGGTTGAAAAATCGGCCGGACGCCGGACGCCGGACGCAAGGGCTGATTGTGGCATTGGGACGGCCTGAAGCTGCCCGGACGCAAGCCTATTTTGAAGGGATTCTGGGGCTCCCGCAGGCGCTGCTGCCCGGACGCAATGCCGGACGCCAGACGCAATGCCGATCTGGGCCATTAGGACGCGCTAGAGCCGCCCGGACGCAATGCCGCTTTGCAACATCGCATATACGAACACCGCCCGGACGCAAGACCAGGCGGTGTTCATAGAGATGTACCTGCCGCGCGCGTGCCCTAGCTGTTGAAATAGCTGACCAGCTGGCCATTCGGGTTGTAGAGCGCGCCTGGATCGGCGGAGGTGTTGTTCCAGATCGATCCGCCGGTGTTCACAAAGTTTTTCACTTCGCCAGGGGCCAGGCTGCCGCTGATCGGGTGATGCTGCCCGCCGGTGATGCTGCACATATTCCAGTTAGTCAGGTCGATCGCCACGCTGCTGCGATTTTTGAGCGTGACGGTTTCAGTTGCCTTGTTGATAGCGGTAATTTGCACCGGCCAGTTTGGCGCGCTCGCCGCGTCGGGCTGGGTGCCACAGCTGACAAACGATGGCGGCGGTAGGGTTGGCGTGGCGGTTGGGCTTGCTGTGGTTGTGCGCGTCGGGGTGCTGCTTGCCGTTGGTGTTGCTATGCGGGTGGGTGTCCTGCTTGGGGGAAGGGTTTGGGTGGGCGTTATGTCGGGCGGTGGGTTTGTAGGGGTTGCGGTGTTGGTTGGCTCGGGGGCGTTGCTCGGCGGCTTGACGGCGAGTGGCAGGTACAGGCATTGCTGCGTGGTACAGTCGGGCGCTGCGGCTGCGGCGACGCCAAGGGCAGCCGCCACGAGAGCCAAGGGCAGGAGCAGGAAGAGTCGGCGCATATAAGCCTTTCTTATCCAAAACCGGGCAGCGAGGGGATATTCACATATAGAACGGGCCTCCCGGTATTTTTGGGAGGCTCGTTCCGAGATCTTTCAACCGTTTTTTAAGTGTTTTGCGGAAACGCAATCACGCCACGCCCTCGGCGAGCTGGGCCAGGATGTCGCGCAGCTCCTCTGCGGCCTGCTGGTATGCCCGGCCACCCGAAGCGCCCCACACCAGGCTAATGATCTCGTTCTGGCTGCGCTTTTCGCGCAGCAGTGAGCGCACCCGTGCTGTGTTGGGATTTTCCGCATTAGGATGCCTGGAAGTGGCCACTTCCGTACCTACTTCCACGTTACTTCCCGATGTCACTATGGGAGCTACGGCGGAAGTAGCTATTTTTGTGCCACGATATGTTCCGCGCCACTGGCCAGTCTGCCCGGCGGCGAATGCCAGATCGTCTTCTTGAAGGTAGGGGCAATCTACCAGCACTGGCTCGCCGGTGTCGTCCACGTAGATCGCCTGGCCGATCGTCAGCCCCTCGGCCAGCTTGCCCATCCCGCTGGGCAGCAGGAACTGCGCGCCGGCCGCGTCGAGCCGGTGCGCGATGCGGTGGGTTGTGATACGCCGGAATGCTGCGCCGCGCTCTTTCCCCAGGCAGCTGGCCGACCAATCGTGCCCGATGATCAGGCTATGGATGTTGACGCCGGCGAATTCGTTGGCGATCGCCATCAGCTGGTTGAGTGTGGCCTCGCTCAGCCAGTCGTTCAGCACCAGGTTGGTGAACTCGTCGACCACCAGCACGATCGGGTAGCGCGTGCCATCCTGGTTCTCAATGCGCCGCTTTCCGATTGTATATACCTGCTGAATACGCCGGTTCATTTCGGCCTGCGTCACAGCGGCTGGTAACAGAAACGAGCCTTCGAGCGGCTGCACTTTCGCCAGCAGCGCGTCGGATTTGCCGCCGGCGCCGTGCTTGTCGCAGATCACTATGCGCCAGCCGTTCAGGTGCGCCTGCGCCAGGTAGTAGACGATGCGCGATGTTTTGCCGGTGCGCGATTTGCCGCCAAGCGCCAGCGCACCCCAGCTGGCCAGCTCCAGGTAGATTGGCGTGCCGTCGGCTACGGCGTTGCCGATGTGCAGGCTGTTGCCCGACCGGCCAATGATATTGGTGCGCAGCAGCGCAGCCAGCGTGCTTTCGCCCGGCAGCGCGGCCAGCGTGGGCCGCTCAGGCTTTGCCACGTTGGTGGGCAGCATGCCCGGCTCGAGTGGCTGGGTTTTCGGGGCGGCGATCGTGATGTGCGGGGCGTAGCTGGTCGGCACGCTGCCCGAGGCGCGGGCGCGCTCGATCGCCGCCTGGCCATCGAGCTGCAGCGCCGCCAGCATCGCCTCGATCAGCTGCGGGTCGGCCTGCTCGATCAGCTTGCGTGCCACCAATGGCCGTGCTGCGTCGAAGCGTACAATCGGGGCGCGGCGCTGCATGTAGGCGTCGCGCGCCACCCAGAGCATGCCGCCGGCGCCGGCGAGCAGCAGCAGCACCAGCCCGTAGCGCGCCGCGATCTGCGCCGGCAGGCTGGCCGATTGCGCGGCCTGGTACTGCTGAAGCTCGAGCTGGGCGCGCTCTTGCTCGATTAGCTGCAAGGCGCGCTGGTGGTCGGTGGTGGCCTGGTAGCGCTCGCGGATAGGCCCGGCCAGCGCCAGGCCGATGATCAGCGCCACGATCGCCAGCGGGAGTGCGAGCAGCTTCATGTTTCGCCTCCGTTCGGCTGCGGCCTGGCTGGGGTGGGCCGGGGCGGTGGGGGCGCGCTAGCCGCGCGGCGCCAAGGGGTAGCCAGCCGGTGTAGCGCCCGGCCAGCGAAACGAATGACCATAGCAATTGCCCATTCTAACGCGGTCGCGTATACTAGGGCTGAGGCCCGTAGCGTGTGACCAGCACGCTGTAGGACTCATCCCAACGCCGCTCGTGTCGTGTAAGGTTGACTGCCCGCGATACGAGCGGCGCGCCGATCTTCAGTTTGTTCTAAAATTTCCTCAACACGGCATCTCAGCGTCCTGCAGACTCGATCCAGAACCACAAGATCGATGCGCTTCATTCGAGCATGCCAGAAATCTGCCGCAGTGTCGTAGGCTAAGCCTGCCTGAGTTGCCAGCTCTGTGATAGTGGTAATACCTCGACTTTGTGCTACCTCCCGAACTCGTAGCCGAATCATAGAACCTCCCTGCTGATTAGCAGGCAGTCTAGCAGATAGTCACTCAGTCGTCAATACCTATGTACATATGTATTGACGGTAATTCGATCATATGGTAGGCTACGCTACATATGTAGTGAATTGCATGGTTACATGGCTTAAGAAAGCACTGGCTGGTTGGGTAGCGCTGTGCCCTGAAAGTACCGATGATGTTCGAAAAATTTTAGAACATTCAGAAAGTTCAGAAAGTTCAGAAAATACAGAAAATACAGAAAGGAATAGGGGTAATTGGGCTATAAGTATTTGTTAAGCCGTTATATGTCTATTGAATCGATAAGGAATCGTTATGGTTTTTGTTCGGTTTGAGGGCTAGGCAAATCGATACTCTGGTGCTATGCTTACCAAAATGTTTTTCTAAGTCGATATTGTTTGAGCGTGGTGCTTTCTTGAATGCTAGAACTGCAGTAGCCGTTTATAGACACGAATAGGGGCCGCGAGGAGTACTTTTAAATATGCTAGTACTTTGATTTTGGCAGAATCGCATAGCTAAGCAAGTTTTGAAGAATGAATGCTTGTATGCAAGCACTATTTCGGCTGGAGCAGTGGCGGCAGTGGTGATAAAAGAGGGGTGTGGGGTGGGGGGTAGCGGGGGGCGATAGAAAGCCAAAACCGGCTCGCTAAAGCCGGCTTTGGCGGGAACCGTTTAGATGGTTCGGTGCACCACCATCCTAAACGGTTCTCGCGCAGAAGTCAAGAGCAGCGGAGAACCGTTTATGATTCTCATCCCACCGTGCTGGCGCTGGCCGGCATTCCCCAATCGCTGGTTTGTCCACAGTCTGTTTCGAGCAGGTGTCTGGGTGCTTCGCCGGCGGCGCGGCTGGCTGCTGCTGAGCATCGAGCAG
>CALLYN010000784.1 GCA_937858455.1 uncultured Kouleothrix sp. | reverse complement strand
GCCACCACCACCGCCCCCCATCCAGGGCATCGTGGCCCTGGGCGCGGCGATGAGCAA
Source organism: uncultured Kouleothrix sp. (assembly GCA_937858455.1). Lineage (GTDB taxonomy): Bacteria > Chloroflexota > Chloroflexia > Chloroflexales > Roseiflexaceae > Kouleothrix. Next base: position 6,016 of record CALLYN010000784.1, on the reverse strand, counting down.
TGGCACCGTGCGCGTGCTCGACAGCACCGGCAAGGCCATCGCCACCGGCAAGCCGGTCACGGCCGTCACCGGCGCCTATGGGCCCATCACGCTCTCGGGCACCGGGCCCTACCGCGTTGAGGCCTGCGGCAACTTCGCCGGGCGGCAGCGCTGCGTGTGGTCGGCCACCAATGTGGGCGGCACCTTGCACATCACGCCGCTGACCAGCGCGCTCACCGTGCTGGCCGGTGGCCAGGCCGCGGACGCGATGATGACCGGCACCGTCCAGGGCCTCGGCGACCCCGCACTCACCACCGCACAGACCCAGCTGCGCGCCGCATTGGCGCCGCTGCTGACCGAGGCCGGACTGGCGTCCGACTTCGACTTCATGACCGGCAACCTCACGCCGGCCAGCCACGCCGGCTATGACCTGCTGCTCGACCTGACCGACGAAGAGGCGGTGGCCCAGGCCTACGCCGGCGTGGCCGCCCAGTACGGCCGCGTCGACATCCTCGTCAACATTGCTGGTGGCTTCGGCGGCGGCGCGCCAGTGCACGAGACGCCCTGGTCGCTCTGGCAGGGCCAGCTCGATATCAACCTCAAGACCACCGTGCTCTCGTGCCGTGCCGCCGTGCCGCATATGCTTGCGGGCGGCGGCGCGATCGTCAATGTTGGCACGCGCACTGCGACCCAGCCTGGCAAAAATCTCGCGGCCTACGCGGCCTCCAAGCGCGCGGTCGTGCAGCTCACCGAGGCGCTCGCCGCCGAGCTGCGCGACCACGACATCACCGCCAATGTGATCCTGCCCAGCGCGATCGATACCCCCGCCAACCGCGAGCGCGATCCTACCGCCGGCGGCGGGCGCTGGGTAAGGCCCGAGGCGATCGCCGAGGTGATTGTGTTTCTGGCTGGCCCCGGCGCGCGGATCATCAGCGGCGCGAGCATCCCGGTGTATGGCCGCGCGTAGCTGCCCGCTAGCCACCAAGACTCAAAGACGCAAAGACTATGCGGCTGCAGCGCGCCTTCGCAACTGTGTGTCTTTGTGGCATTTGAAAGGTATTGGGCCTAGCCGTCGATTAATGGAAGGAAGGCGATAGTGGCTCAACAGCTAGGAACCGAGGCGCGGCCACTGCGGGTCGCGATCGTTGGCGCTGGGCCGGCCGGCTTTTATGCCGCCGAGGCACTCCTGAAGCAAAAAGATCTGGTTCTGACAGTCGATTTCTTCAACCGCTTCCCCACGCCGTTCGGCCTGGTGCGCGAGGGCGTCGCCCCCGACCACCAGTCGATTAAATCCGTCACACGCATCTACGATAAGATCGCCGCCGACCCGCGCGTGCGCTATTTCGGCAATGTTACCTTCGGCGTCGACGTGCTGCACGAGGACCTGAAGGTGCTCTACGACCAGATCATCTATGCGGTTGGCGCCCAGACCGACCGGCGCATGAATATTCCCGGCGAAGACCTGGCCGGCAGCTACCCCGCTACCGCGTTCGTCGGCTGGTATAACGGCCACCCCGACTACCGCGACCTCGACTTCGACCTGAACCACGAGCGCGTGGTCGTGGTCGGCAACGGCAATGTCGCCATGGACGTGACGCGCATTCTGGTGACCAACCCCGACGAGCTGGCCAAGACCGATATGGCCGACTACGCGGTCGAGGCGCTGCGCGCCAGCAAGGTGCGCGAGGTGGTGTTGCTTGGCCGGCGTGGCCCCGCGCAGGCCGCCTTCACCAACGCCGAGCTGAAAGAGTTCGGCGAGCTTGAAGACGTGCAGGTGGCGATCGACCCGGCCGACCTCGATCTCGACGCCGATAGCATCACGGCCCTGGCCGAAGACAAGATCGCCGCGCGCAATGTCGAAATGCTGCGCGCCTATGCCGCGCGCACCGACTGGGCCGGCTCGAAGACCATTCGCATGTGCTTTCTCACCTCGCCGGTCGAGATCCTCGGCGCCGATGGCCACGTTGTGGGCGTGAAGCTCGAGCGCAACCAGCTGGTGTCCGATGGCCGCGGTGGCCTGCGCGCCAAGGGCACCGGCGCGTTCGAGTCGCTTGAGTGCGGCATGGTGCTGCGCTCGGTAGGCTACCGTGGCGTGCCGCTCAAGGGCGTGCCGTTCGACGAAGCCTCGTACACGATCATGAATGTGGCCGGCCGCGTGACGCACGCCAGCAGCGGCGAGCCAATCGAGGGCGAGTATGTCGTCGGCTGGGCCAAGCGCGGCCCCTCGGGCGTGATCGGCACAAACAAGCCCGATGCTGCCTCGACCGTCGCGGCTATGGTCGAGGATGTGGCGAGCCTGCCGGGCATCGACGACGCCAACCGCGACCCGGCGCGCGTTCTCGCGCTGCTCGAGGTGCGCAAGCCCGAGTATGTGAGCTACGCCGGCTGGAAAAAGCTCGACGCCTACGAGCTGGCGCAGGGCGCCGCGCAGGGCCGCCCGCGCCTGAAAGTCACGCGCGTGGCCGATATGCTCGACGTGATCCGCAACAGCTAGCCCGGCGCCTGCTGCTACCACAGCGGCACTGCGGCCTGGCTTTCTGCACCAGGCCACAGTGCCGCTGTGTTGCCTCGGCTGCTCGAACGGCCGGGCCTAGCCGATCCCCGCGAACAAGTCGTCCTCGTAGCCGTCGTGGGGCGGCAGCGCCACGCGCGCCCGCAGCAGCGTGAAGTATTCGACGCCGAACCAGCTGCGGCCAATATCCTCGGGCATCGAGAGAAACGGCCCGTCGGCGGCGATCTGCGTGCGGTGCTCGAGCAGCGCAGCGCGCTTCAGGCCCATAAACTCAGCCACATCGATCGCGGTGGTGATCAGCTCGTCGGGCGCGGTGAAGTTCTCGAGCTGGTAGTCGGGGTTGTCGAGCGGCGTCTTCATGCCGCGCTCGCGCATCCGCTCCCAGGCCTGGCGCGTCAGCTCGCGCGGGCGGTTGATCTCGTAGAGCTTGGATACCGCCCAGGCCGGGCCGGCCTCGGGGAAGCGCGCCGGGTCGGCGGCCGCCTCGAAGGCCGCCTGCGTGGCGTGATAGCAGGCGATATGGTCGGGGTGGCCGTAGCCGCCGTGCGCGTTGTACGAGATCAGCACCTGCGGCTGGTAGGCCCGCACCAGCCGCACCAGCCGCCCGGCTGCCTCGTCGGGGTCGGCCTGGTGAAAGCAGGCGGGGTGCTCGTTCGAGGGCCGGCCGGCCATGCCCGAGTCGCGGTAGCCCAGAAACTCCTGGTGCGCGATGCCGAGCAGCTCGGTGGCGCGGCGAAGCTCCTCGCGGCGGATCGTGGCCAGGCGCGCGTGGTTCTCCGGCGTGTCCATGTCCTTCACCACAATCTCGCCCTCCTCACCGAGCGTGGCCGTCACCAGCACTGTGCGCACGTGCTGCCTGGCGTAGCGCGCCAGCGTGCCGCCGGTGCCGATCACCTCGTCGTCGGGGTGGGCATGGACAATCATGAGAGTCGATTGGCTGTGCATGGGTTCGCTTTCTGTTGATACACTGTCCCGAATAATGGCACGAGCTACGCGGCGGGGGTTTGAGGGCGGCAAGGCCGCCCCTGAAAACTTCCTTTAGGGCTTACGCAGACGGCGCGCTTTGCCTTCGGCAGAGCGGTACTATGCTCCGTATCGTGTGCGGTTGTTCCGCGCTCCGCGCGGAACAACCGCACACAGAAGATGCACAGGTACCATGCTGCCGCAGGCTCAATGGCGTACCGTGAGGAAGCCGAAGCACGCACGTGCGTCACTCCCATTCATTATTTGGCCGGTCGCGGCCAAAAAGAGATGATTTTGGAGGGCGCAAGCCCTCCAAACCTCCCATGCCGGAGGGCACCGCGTAGCTCGGGTAAAATGAGAGCCCGATGATAGAACCGCGCGAGCGGTTGCCTGCTGCGGCTGCCGCGTGATAATATACACCAAGACAGTCGAGCGCGCTGCCCGGTGTGGCGCGCAGTGCCGAGCCGAACAATGACAGAGCTACCGATCGCCGACATTCATCAGCTGGTGCAAGAGGGCCGCGCCGCCGCGCTGGCTGGCGACACCTTGGCTGCGCGCAGCAGCTTCCGCCGCGCCACCGAGGCCGATCCAACCAGCGTCGAGGCCTGGGTTGGCCTCAGCAGCGTTGTGCCGATCCTGGCCGAGAAGCGCGAGTACCTGCGCAAGGCGCTCGATCTCGACCCGCAGAACGCCGACGCGGCCGCCAGCCTGCGCTATGTCGAGCAGCTGATCGCCAAGGGGATGCAGCTCGAGCCCTCGCGCCGCCGCGACGAGCGCAACGCCTCGGGTGATGCCTCGCCGCTGCTGGGCGCGCCCGAGCCGGCCGCCGCCACGGCGGTGGAGTTCTGCTACCGCCACCCCGACCGCGAGACCGGGCTGCACTGCACTCAGTGCGGCCGGCCGATCTGTGCTGAGTGCGCCACCATGACGTCGGTGGGCCAGCTCTGCCCCGACGACCGGCGCGCGCGCCGGCCCAGCAACTACAAGGTTTCGGCCGGCGACGTGATCGTCGGCGGCCTGGTGGCTCTGCTCGCCTCGGCGGCGGTTGCGCTGCTGCTGTCGCTGTTTGTCGGGCGCCTCGGATTCTTCGGCATCTTCATTATCGTGATGGTCGGCCCGGCGATTGCCGAGTTTATCGTGCGCGTGGTCGATCGCGTCACCAAGCTCAAGCGCGGCCGGCCGATGCAGATCACGATCGGCGTGGCGATCGCCCTTGGCACGCTGCCGTTCGCGCTGTTCGGCGGTCTGCTGCTGCTGCTATACATGGTGCTGGCGATCTCAACGGCGGTGGCGCGCCTGCGCTAGCCGGCTGGCGGCAGCACCAGCCCCAATCTCACTCAGATCACAGCGGCCGCGCGCCAGATGCCTGGCGCGCGGTGTGTATGTGCGCGAGCGCAATGCCGTGCGGCGCCCGGTGTCGCCGGGCGCTGCATTCGCAAACAAACGCGCTCGAACGGGGGATGGCGCACCAGCGGCGCTGTGGCCTGGAAGTTAGTGGGCGCGCAACAAAAAGCGCGTACCGGTAAGCCGGGCGCGTAGATGTGGCCAGCCAGGCGTGCGAGCCGGGCTATGGGAACGCGATGCCTTCTTCAGGGTTGAGGCCGACGTGCGCGGCGTGAAAAGCCAGGGCCGCTTTGAGCGCCGCGATTTTGCCGCCCGCCGAACGATCGCTGAACGTGCGCGCCAGCTGTGGCGACTTGCCCTCGTAGATCCGCACGAACCAGCCGTGCGTTCCGCCATGCACGCGATTGTTCAGCATCTTGGTTGGCTGATCGACGCGCGTGATCCCTTTCAGCCGCCCCAGATGCGCCGCGATCGTGCTTTTCGACACCCACTGCATCGTGTCGTTCATCGCCAGCTGCACGTGCGTCCAGATGCCGTCCTGGCGCGTGCGTACATCGAGCACGATGCCGGTGGTGCGATCGGCTGGTGTGTTTGCCGCAGCGCGCAGCCGTAGCACATCGCCGACGCGCGGCGTTTCGCTCAGCGGGCGTGGTTTGCCGCCAAGGAAAATCATCGCCGGGCGACCGACCCAGGTGTAGCGGTCGTCGGCGGCGCGCGGCGCGCGTGCCGGTGGCGCATCCCACGCCTGAGCAATCTCTGTTGGGACCTTACGAAATGTTGGCATAGCAATAGACCACACCATGGTGATTGGCGTGCGTGTAGCACGCAAGCGACCGTCATACAGGGACAAGCCGTCTTTGTTGTAACCGCTTGGAAGCGGTGGGCCGATTAGGGCTCGAGCGAGCCTTTGACTTATTGTATCATATCCTTTGCAATTGAAAATAGGCATTCGGTACTGTACAGCGGCCTTTTTGTGGCTTGAGGCGCTGCTGTGTGCCCGGATCCGGCTGATGACTTGCTTGGAGTGGGGGTTCGTGGGCGGAGAAGGCGCCCCCGATGAGATGCCCTACCCGGCGTCGCCGGGCAGGGCATCTCAAAAGAGAAAGCGCCAAACGGAGTGAGTATTACTCGTCGCTGTGCAGGCGCGCGCGCACGCGCTGCCCGATGCGCTGGGCGGCGCCGGCTACGGTTTCGCCGGCCGCGCGCGATCGGTCGAGC
>CALLYN010000783.1 GCA_937858455.1 uncultured Kouleothrix sp. | reverse complement strand
GGCGGGCCAGCGGCTCGGCCGGCTGCGCGGCTTTGCGGTGGCTGGCCGGCTGGCTGGCGTGCAGCCCGCTATCGGCCTCGCCGTGCGCGAGGTGGCCGAGCACCTCGTCGGGCTGCTGGGGGGTGTGTTGATCGCTCATTGCACCTGCACCGTCTGTAGTATGCGGTCGAACTGCGCCGAGGCCGCGTCGAACTCATTCTCGGGTGCGGCCAGCGTGATGTAGTAGGTGCGGTCGGCGGCGGCCACGATGTACTCGCGCGCCCGCACCACCACCGGCAGCGCGGCGCGGCGCGGCTGGTCGATCGGCTGCACGACATACGCGTACTCGAGCGCCGAGCTGCTCACGCCGGCCACGGTGGTGTCGCTGTTGCCGACGAAATGGTAGCCGGTCAGCTTGGTGTGCTGATCGACGCGCCGGTCGAGCAGGGTTTGCATATCGATCGGGCTGGCCGGGTCGATCTCGCGGCTTTCGACCGTCAGCGTGGTCTTGAAGGCCGAGTCGGTCTGCGGGTCGGAAACTTTCAGCAGCACGTCCTGCAGCGAGTCGGCCACGCTCCAGCTGGCCGGGTAGGCCAGGCGCAGGGGAATATCCGGCGCCTGGAACTGCTTCACGCCGCCGATTGCCTGGGCGCGCAGCAGCCAGCCGGCCGCCAGCGCCACCAGCACCACCAGCGCCACGCCGATGTCTTTGCGAAACATGCGCAGGCCATACAGCGGCCCGCTCTCGGTGGTTTGGATCGTCATTCGGTTCTCCTACCCGGCCGCCTGCGCCAGGGTGGCCTGCATCGCGCGCCGCATCAGCGCCAGCAGCACGCCGAACACCGCCAGCGCCAGCGCCACGCCCAGCGCCAGCGAGCGCCAGGGCTGCACCGTCAGGCCGGACGCGCTGATCTCGCTCATCAGCCAGGTGAACACGCCGTTCAGAATGGCCGCGACCGCCAGCCCCAGCGGCACCCACCATGCCGGGCGGTGCTCGAACTTCGCCTGGGCCATGAAGTAGCCCAGCAGCCCGCCAAACGACGCCTGCGCCAGCGCGGTCGTCACCACGTGGATGGTGCCTGGGCCAAGCGCCACGCCGTTGTTGTCGATCACATAGTGCAGGTTCAGCAGCGTGGCCACGCCCAGCCCGGCCACCGTGCCGTAGACAATCCCGTCCATGCGTTCGTCGAACTCGGGCGTGGTGTACACCACCAGCCGCACCGCTACGTACACAATCGCGGCGACGGTGAAGCCCACCACCAGCGTGTCCGCCAGCAGCGAGGTGAGCGTCTCCGCCGGCGCCCAGCGCGCGAGCTCAAACCAGTCGTTGAAGACGCGGATGCCGACCACGTCGGTGAGCACCAACGCCAGCAGAAACACCTGCGCGATCATGGTCTTCGGCTCGGGCTCGAGCCGGTCCTGGCGGTAGAAGAACACCAGCCACAGCGCCGACGGCACGATCGCCAGAAACAGGCCGATCGCGATCAGCGCGGTGTGGCTCACCTGGCCGAGGTTGCTGGCGAGCAGCGCCACGATCGCGCTGAACAAGCCCATCAGCACGATCTGAAACATCCCGGCGCGCCAGAAGCCAACGTTGGGCTTGTTCACCAGCGCGAAGTGCCGCTCGCAGTAGGCGCGCCGGCCGAGGATATTGTAGGGCGGCTGCACCGGATCGCCGCAGATACAGCACCTGACTTGCTCGTCCATCAATCACTCCGTATCAATGGCAGGTTGTGCCGAGGCGCACATTCGCAGGCTGCGCAGCCGCGAAGCTGCTAGCGCCCACGCCGCAATGTCGCATCAACGACAAACGGGCTGGTGGCGTTGGCCGGCACCTCGACGCCGTCGTCGGCGATCACCGGCCGGTAGCCCGACGCGATCACAATTACGCTGTATGTCTGGTTCACCGGCACTGCGTCGTCGGTCTGGTACAGGCCGCTGCTATCGCTTACGCCGCTGGTCAGCACCTCGTTGCGCGTGAGCGTGTCGTCGGCCGCGGCGTTGCTGGCGCTGACGCCCGGCTTCATAATGAACACCTGCGCGCCGTCGATGCCGCGGCCAGTGTCGACGTTGGTGATCGTGCCCTGCAGCACCACGCCGCTCTGCGCGGGCGCGGGCGCAGGCGCCGGCGCGGGGCTATTGCCGCCGGTGCACACCGCCAGCGACACGTCGTCGATAAAGAAGCTGCTGATGTTGCCGCGCGGGTTTTCGGCCGAGTAGACCAGCCGCACCGTCTTGCCGGCGTACTTCTTCAGGTCGGCTTTCGCCTGGCGCCAGGTGTCGTCGCCGCCCTTCGAGGCCAGCTCCTCGATCGTGGCGATCGCGTCGCCGTCGGTATTGGCCAGCAGCACGCTGAACTTCGCGTCTTCGGCGAACAGCCCGAGCACGCCCGACACCTCGCGGTGGATCAGCCGGAAGTAGCTGAGCTGCACGCTGGTGGCATTGGCGGGCAGCCGCACGTCCTGGTAGATGTACTGCACCGCCTCCTGGTCGGTTCCGCCGAGCCAGGCGCTGCGCTTGCCGGTGTGCGGCAGCTCGGGGTCGATGATCGACGCGCCCTGGGCCTCTTCGGTCCAGCCGCCATTCTGCTCAAACGTGCCGTTGACGATCGCCTCGCTGCAGCCGGCCGGCAGCTGCTGGCTGGGCGGCGGCGGCGCGTTGGTCGAAGGCGCGGGCTGCTCGGGCGCGGGCGTTGGCACGTTATCGGCGCCGCCGACGTTCAGGCCCACCTGGGCCCACGCCTGCTGCACCGCGCCGACCTCGGCCTGGCCGTACAGATCCTGCGCGGCGCGTACGCTGGCGCTGGCGGCGGCGGCGAAGTCGGATTCGGGCGAGAGGTACTGCGTGAGCGTGCGGTAGTAGATCTGCTCCATCTTCTCTTTGCTGAGCGCCTGGGCCACCAGGAAGGCCACGTGGTTGGGGATGCCGCTGTTGATATGCACGCCGCCGTTGTCCGAGCGCCGGCTCAGCGGCAGGTTGGCGTATTCGTCGATGCTGGCCGGCTGGCCGACGCCGCGCAGCGGGTTGCGCGGGTCGTACAGGCCGTTCATATTCGGGTCCTCAAGGCTGCGCATGAACGGCGCAGGGAACGGCGGCGACTTGACCACCGCCTCGCCGATCGTCCAGTTCGAGCGGTCGATCAGCGCGCCGAACACATCGGAGTACGACTCATTCAGCGCGCCCGACTGGCCCTCGTACACCAGCTGCGCGGTGTTGTCGGTCACGCCGTGGGTCAGCTCGTGGCCGATCACGTCGAGGCCGTAGGCCAGTGGCTTGAAGATGCGCCCGCCGTCGCCGTAGACCATCTGCTGGGCCTCGCCGATCCAGGCGGCATTCTCGGCGTCGGAAGGGTCGCTGCCGAAGTGCACCGTCGAGATGATCGGGCTGCCGCGGCCGTCGATGCTGTCGCGCTTAAAGGTTTTGAAGTAGTAGTCGTACACCGTGCCGGCGCCGTCGTGCGCGGCCTGCGCCACCGGGTCGCGCGAGCGCTCGCCCTCGTCGATCAGCTGGCGGCCGGGCAGCTCGGTGGTATTGTCGGCCGAGTACGTCACGCGGCGCTTGGCGTCGGCCAGGCTGTCGAAGGCGTGAATGACCTTGGGCCGGTTGGCGTTGACGAACACCTGCCACTGGCCGAGCGGCGTCGCGGTTCTGACCATCACGCTCCAGGCCAGGCGCGGCTGGTTGCCCTGGTCGGCGTAGATCGTCAGCCGGGTTTTCTCGTGCAGCACGCTGGCCTGTACGCTGGCGCGCTCGGCGGGCTCAAGCTCGTCGCCGATGCCGGCCACGGCGGCCTGCTCGGCCTGCGCGGCGCCGACATGCGGCTCGCTGGGGATGTCGATCGCCGGCAGGAACTGGCCATTCACCGCTACCACGCGCTGCTCGGCGTCGAGGTGCACGATCAGCTGCCGGCCGAACACCGGCAGGCCGCGGTACACCTGCCCCAGCCGCACGTGGCTGTAGCCCAGCTGCAAGTCGGGCTCGATGCGCGTCAGCGCCAGCTCTTCGGCCGGGTTGGCCACGCCGAACAGCGCGCCATAGCTGGCCAGGAAGCTGCGCGCGATCGCCTCGGGGCTGCCGCTGCCGGGCGTGGCTGCGTCGCTCAGGCGCGCCTGTGGGCCGCTGCCGGCCAGGAAATCGGCCGCGCCGGTGGCGGCGTTCCAGTGAATGCTGAGCGCGCCGCCT